>DMZT01000339.1:420-3472 GCA_003484865.1 Stenotrophomonas sp. | reverse complement strand
GATCAGCAGCGCGCCGTGGGCGAGGCGTTCGCGGGCCTGCGCAGGGGTGAGTTCGGGGATCGTGCTCATGCGGGGATTATCGCGCACGGGCGCGCCGGCCGCCGGTTTGTCCGGGTTGCCGGCCAGCGGCCGGCACTACCGCTGCGTGCGGCCACTGGCCGGCAGCCCCAAATGAAAAGAGCCGGCTTGCGCCGGCTCTTTCTGCATCACTTGCCCTTGACGTGCTTGATCAAGCGGCGTTTGCGCTTGAGCTGACGTTCGGTGAGCACGTTCTTCTTGCCCTCGTACGGGTTCACACCCTCGCGGAAGATGAACTGCACGGGCGTGCCGACCAGCTTGAAGCGCTTGCGGAAGAAGTTCTCCAGATAGCGCTTGTACGACTCCGGCAGGTCTTTCAGACGGGTGCCGTGGACGATGAAGGTCGGCGGGTTGGAACCGCCCGGATGCACGTAGCGCAGCTTGGACACGTGACCACGGATCGCCGGCGGCGGGTTGGTCTCGTAGGCCGTTTCCAGCGCCTTGTTGACTTCGCTGGTGCTGAACTCATGCGTCGCCGAGGCATGCGCGGCGTGGATGCAGCGGAACAGCTCACGCAGGCCCGAGCCGTGCTTGGCCGAGATGCGCACCACTTCGGCCCACGGCACGAAGCCGAGCTTGCGCGACACCAGTGCTTCAGCCTGCTCGCGCTGGTAATCGGTCAGGCCATCCCACTTGTTGATCGCCACCACCAAGGCACGGCCGGCATCGAGCACCGCACCCAGCACGCTGGCGTCCTGATCGGTGACACCTTCAGAGGCATCAAGCATCAGCACCGCGACCTGGCACTGCTCGATGGCCTGCAGGGTCTTGATGACGCTGAACTTCTCGACCACTTCCTCGACGCGCGCCTTGCGACGCAGGCCCGCGGTATCGATCAGGCGGTACTCGCGCCCGTCACGCTCCATGTCCACCGCGATCGAATCACGGGTGGTACCGGGCACTTCGGAGGCGATCATGCGCTCTTCGCCGAGCAGACGATTGACCAGCGTCGACTTGCCCACGTTGGGGCGGCCGACGAAGGCGATGCGAATGCGGTTCGGATCGGTGTCCAGGGTCTCGGTGGTGCCCTCTTCCGGCAACCGTTCCACGACCTCGTCCAGCAGATCATCCAGGCCCTGACGGTGCGCGGCCGAGACGGTCAGCATTTCGCTGAAGCCGTAACGGGCAAACTCCGAACGCACGGTGTCTTCGTTCATGCCGTCGATCTTGTTGATCAGCAGCAGGGTCGGACGGGCCAGTTTGCGCAGCCAGGACAGGATCTCGTCGTCCATCGGGCCCTCACGGGCATCGACCACGAACAGGATCAGGTCCGCCTCGGCGGCGGCGGCGCGGGCCTGGCGGGCAGTAGCGCCGGCCAGACCTTCTTCTTCACCGGCGATACCGCCGGTATCGACCACCAGGAACGGGTGGTCTTCATCAAGACGACAAACACCGTAATTGCGGTCCCGGGTCACGCCGGGCTGGTCATGGACCAGCGCGTCGCGCGTACGGGTAAACGCATTGAACAGCGTGGACTTGCCGACATTCGGCCGTCCAACCAGGGCGACCAAGGGCAGCATCGCGGTAACTCCTTATTGTGCCAACCGGAACGCGGTCAGCTTTCCATCAACGTTCTGCACCAGCAGAATCCCATCGGCAGCTACCGGCTGTGCCAGGAGGGCGTCGCCGCCACTCTTGGCGCGCGCCGCGAACTCACCGTTATCGGTCCGCAACCAGTGCAGATACCCCTTGTAATCACCGACCACAACGTAATCGCCGTGGATGACCGGACCGGTCAGCGAACGACGGGCCAGGCCCGTCTGCGACCACATGGCCGAACCGCTGGCCTTGTCCAGGCCGAACACGCCGCCCTTGTTGTCGGTGACGAACACATTGCTCGAGGTCAGGGCCACGCCACCGGCGCCACCATGATCACGTGCCCACAGCGGACGGCCGGTCGGGCCTTCGATCGCCATGGTCTGGTTCTTGAAACTGCTGACGAACAGCGTATTGCCTTCCAGCACCGGGGCGCCATCGATATCGGCCATGCGCTCCAGCTCGGTACGGCCTTCGCCGGTGCCGACCATCTGGTCCCACAGCGTGCGGCCGTCCTGCATGGCCAGCGCGGCGATGGAACCGTCGTCGTTACCGATGAACAGGACGCCCGGGCCGGCGACGACCGGCGCGTTGCCACGCACGGTCAGTGCCGGCAGCTCGCGCGGGTTGAACCAGCGCTGGGTGCCATTTTCGGCATCCAGGCCGGTCACGCGACCGTCGTTGCTGCGCACGAACACCATGCCCTGGCCCACGGCCGGCGCGGAGATCACTTCACCCGGCACCTTGGCACGCCACTTCTCAGTGCCGTCGGCCGCGTTCAACGCGATGACTTCGCCATCCAGGGTGCCGATGACGACCAGGCCGTCACCCACGCCCGGGCCACCGGACAGACGCAGCTTGGGCTGCTTCTTCACCTTGGCCGGTTCATAGGTCCAGATCTTCTTGCCGGTCTGCAGGTCGATGGCATGTACGCCACCGTAGATGGCAGCGGCGTACACGCGACCATCGGCGACCACCGGGCCCTGACGGACGCCGATGCGCTTCTCACCCTTGCCGACGTTGGCTGTCCAGATCTTGTCGACCTTGGCGGTGGCATCGAACTTGACCAGCTCGGCCGGCTCCAGCGCCTTCTTGGCCGCCGCATCCTTGCCGGCGAACCAGCCCTTCATCGTGCTGCAGCCGGTCAGGGCCATGCCCAACAGGGCGACCGTGGCAACGCGCTTGATCATGACCATCTGATTCATTACACCGACTCCGCAGGATCGGTGACGGTGCCACCGGCATCCGTCAACTTGGTTTCCAGCAGGCGCCGCTGGGGCGCTGCCACGTCCAGCGTCTTGAGCGCCTTCTCATACTGCTCGCGGGCGGCATCACGCTTGCCCTGCGCCATAAGTGCGTCGCCATGGATTTCCAGGCTGGCGCTGTCGGTTGCGGTGCCGAGCTGCTTGATCGCATCCTCGGTCTTGCCGGTGGCCAC
>DMZT01000339.1:0-329 GCA_003484865.1 Stenotrophomonas sp. | reverse complement strand
CAGGCGCGCAACGCGCTGCTCGATCACCGGCTTGAATTCGGGGTCGGCCTTGATCGCGCGCAGGGTCGCCAGCGCGTCTTCGTTCTTGCCGGCATCGACCTGGGCCTTGGCCAGCTGCAGTGCGGCCAGATCGGCATAGATGTTGGCCTTGCCGCTTTCCAGGTCCTTCACACCCTTGGCGGCCTGCTCCAGATCCTTTTCTTCCAGGCTCTTGAGGACGATCTGGTATTGGACGTTGGCGCCGGCCAGGCTGTTGCTGTGCCGGGTCTGCCACTCTTTCCAGCCCCAGATGCCACCGATCGCGATGGCTACGCCAGCGAGGATGCTGA
>DMZT01000473.1 GCA_003484865.1 Stenotrophomonas sp. | reverse complement strand
GACCGCTGCAGGACCGCCCGGTGCGCATGGACCGTGAAACGTTGGCGCTTGGCTATGCCGGCGTCTATTCCAGTTTCCTGCGCCACGCCGAGGCCGCTTCGCAGCGCTTTGGCATCAATACCGTCGACATCCTGGTTGAACTGGGCAAGCGCCGGATGGTCGGCGGCCAGGAAGACATGATTGTCGACGTCGCCCTGGACATGCTGCGCCGCCGTGATGCGACCGCAGTAAAGGAACCCGCATGAGCCTTGATAACGAAACCCTTGATCGTTGCGCCCGCCTGCTGCGCGACGCCGAACGCGACGTGCGTGACGTCGGCAAACTGACCGACACCTATCCCGGGCTCGATGTGGCTGACGCCTATCGGATCCAGCAACGCCTGTGTGCGCTGAAGCAGGCTGAGGGGGTGCGCATCGTGGGCATGAAGATGGGCCTGACATCCCACGCGAAGATGCAGCAGATGGGCGTGGACACGCCCATTTACGGTTTCCTTGGGAGCGATAACGTCGTCGATGATGGCGCGGCAGTGGACACCAGCGTGCTGATCCATCCCAAGGTAGAGGCCGAGATCGCCTTCGTGATGCGCGATGCACTGCGTGGCCCAGGGTGCACCGCCAGTGATGTGCTCACTGCGACGGACTACGTGGTGCCAGCCATCGAGCTGATCGACTCGCGCTACGAAAACTTCCGGTTCGACCTGCCCAGCGTCATCGCAGACAACACCTCGGCGTCGCGCTATGTCCTGGGTTCGCGCCCGACGGACCCGGCCAAGCTCGATCTGCAGACGCTGGGGGTGGTGATGGAGAAGAACGGCCAGGTCGCCGAGGTGGGAGCCGGTGCGGCCGTGCTCGGCGACCCTGCCGCTGCAGTGGCCATGCTGGTCAACATGTTGTCCGAGCATGGCCAGCCACTGGAAGCGGGCGCGGTCGTGCTGTCCGGCGCAATCACCGCGGCGATTGCCGTGCAGGCGGGCGACAACGTCCTGGTCCGCGGCGACGGCATCGGTACCGTCGCCATGCGCTTCATCTAGAACGCTCCACCCCGTTCGTCAACGCCGCACGGCCTGTTCACCCAGGCCGTGCCGGCATCGCTATGCCCTGGGAGGGGAATCATGGTTGGAATGAAGAGGAGAACAGCGGCCTCGGTGCCGTTGTGGCTGGCGTTGTCCGCACTACCGCACACGGCGCTGGCGCAGGCCGTGGATACCGCCACGCTGGAGGCGCGTATGGCCGAGCTGGAAGCAGAGATGCAGCAGATGCGAGGGTTGTTGCAGCAGTACCAACAGCGCGACGCCAAAGCGGCCGAGAACACCCCGACGGTGGCGGTTGCAACGCCGCCCGCGCAAGCGTCAACGCCAATCCTGCCCGGGGCGATGCCCGGCACCCGCTTCACGGCAGGCGGCTTCATCAAACTCGATGCCATGACCACGCGGACCAGCGACGGCGCCATTGCCGATGGCTCGGCCGGCCGTCTGTTCTACTTCCCGGCCGCTACCCCGGTCGCCGCGGATGGAAACGGCAAGAGCGCCAGCTACACCGACGTGCATGCCCAGTTCTCCAGGTTCTGGTTGGGCGCCGACACCGTTACCGAACGTGGCGACACGCTCAAGGCCTACATTGAGGCAGACATGTATGGCGGCGGCAACAACGCCTTCGCCGGCAACGAAGTGATCACCAATACCTACGCGCTGACCCTGCGCCATGCCTATGTCAGTTGGAACCACTGGCTGGCTGGCCAGACCTGGTCCAACTTCCAGGACGTAGCGGCACTGCCGGACACGGTGGACTTCACCGGTCCGTCCGAGGGCACCATCTTCAACCGTCAGGCGCAGCTTCGCTACACGCGTGGCCCGTGGTCGTTCTCGTTGGAAAATCCGCAGACGACAGTGGCGACCTACCGGGGCAACGGCACCCGCCTCAACAGTGGCGATGACACCGTGCCAGACATCACCGCCCGCTGGGCGCAGCGCGGTGGCTGGGGCCACTTCACGGTGGCGGCCATGGTGCGCAACCTGCGTTACGACGGCCGTACCGACACCGGGATTGCGGCAAGCCTGTCCGGGCGCGTCAATGTAGGCAGCAATGACGACCTGCGCTACATGGTCAGCGGCGGGCAGGGCATTGGTCGCTACCTGGGCTTCGCACTCGGTGCCGACAGTGTGCTGGACGCCGAAGGGGAGCTGCATTCCCAGGATGGCTACGGCGGCTTCGTCGCGTGGCGTCACGCGTTCTCACCCAAGCTGCGCGGCAACTTCGTCTACTCCGGTGCCTGGTTGGACAACGATGCGCAATGGACTGGCTCGCTGGTCACCGAGCGCGCGCAGTCCTGGCGCGTCAACCTGATCTACTCGCCCTTCCCGAAGCTGGACCTCGGCGCAGAGCTGAGCCACGCCCAGCGCCGCCTGGAGAATGGAGAGGCCGGCGATCTGAACCGGCTGCACACGCACGTGAAGTACAGCTTCTGATCCTGAGCACGGACGGGGGATCCGTTGTCACGCACCCGGCTTCCCCGGCGGCAGGGTGTCGCCTCGTTCGTGCCAGGATGGGAGTTCCAGCGCATGGTGTTCGAGCATGGCCTGTATAGACGCACGCGCATGGTCCCTCTCCGCGTTCGCGCATTGGTCGAGAATCTCACCAGTCAGTTGTTCAAACTGCGGCCAGAATTGCGCTGGGTGGCGCACGCGCGCCACCCAGTGGTCCAGCTTGTCGCCCAGCGCATCAAGCTGCACCTGTATGTCGGGACGAACGCTCATCCCGGAGGTGCACCCAGATCAAGCGCGACACGGTAGTAATGGCCGTCGTCGCGGAGCAGGACGGTCAGGTCCGGCTGCAGGACGTCATCCACATGCAGGGTCGGCTGACCCTGCGCAGTGCGGGTCACCACGAACTCGTACAGGCTGCGCCCGAAGCGGTAGCTCAGTTCGAAGGACGGCCAATGATCGGGCAGGCAAGGTTCAAGCGAAAGACGATCGCCGTCGCGACGGATGCCAAGCAGGGATTCCACCAGCAGGCGATACATCCACCCGGCCGACCCGGTGTACCACGTCCAGCCGCCTCGCCCGACGTGCGGCGACACGGCATAGACATCGGCGGCCAACACATAGGGTTCGACGCGGTAGGTCTGGACCGCCTCGGCGTCCAGTGTGTGGTTCAGGGGGTTGATCATGCCGGCCAGCTCCCAGGCACGCACGGCATCGCCCTGTTGAGCAAATGCCATCGCCGCCCACACCGCCGCGTGGGTGTACTGGCCGCCATTCTCGCGCACGCCCGGTACGTAACCCCGAATGTAGCCGGGGTCCTCCGTGGTCTGGTCGAAGGGCGGGTCGAGGAGCTGGATCAGTTTGGCGTCCTTTCGCACCAGATGCGTGTACAGCGAATCCAGTGCTTGGCTGGCACGCTCAGGCGCAGCAACGCCTGACAGCACCGACCAGCTCTGGGAGATCGAATCGATGCGGCACTCCTGATTCTGTGACGAGCCCAACATGGCGCCGTTGTCGAACCAGGCACGGCGATACCACGCGCCGTCCCAGGCATGCTGTTCCAGGTTCTGGCGCAGGCGTTGGGCCTGTTCTTCGCACCATTGCGCACGGGCGGCATCGCCGCGCGCGTTGGCCAGCCCGACGAACCGGCGAAGCGTGTCATGCAGGAAGAACCCGAGCCACACACTTTCACCGCGCTGCTGGTCACCGACGCGGTTCATGCCATCGTTCCAATCGCCGCTCCCCATCAACGGAAGCCCGCGTTCGCCGAGCAACCGGCACCCGCGTTCCAGCGCGACGACGCAGTGTGCATAGAGTGTGCCGCGCTGTGCCGAAAGGGTGGGCATGTCGTAGTAGCCTTCCTCCTCCGGCGTCACCGCGCGACCCTCGATGTAGCCAACCACTTCGTCCAGCACGCTGGCGTCGCCGGTGACCTCCAGGTAGCGGCATGCGCCCTGGGGCAGCCACAGATAGTCGTCCGAGCAGCGGGTGCGCACGCCGCGACCTTGCGGCGGGTGCCACCAGTGCATCACATCGCCTTCGGTGAACTGGTGTGCCGCGCAGAGCAGCAGGTGTTCGCGGGTCAGGTCCGGGCGCGCGTGTACGAGGGCGAGCGCGTCCTGCAGCTGGTCACGGAAGCCGAACGCGCCGCCGGATTGATAGTAGCCACTGCGTGCCAGGTAGCGGCAGCCCAGGGTCTGGTAGACCAGCCAGCCATTGGCCAGTGCGTCGAACGCCGGGTCCGGCGTGCGGACCTGCACCGTGGCCAGTACATTGCGCCAGTGGATCCGCACGGCATCCAACGCATCGATGGCTTCCTGATTGCCCTGGCGGCTTCGTGCCAACGCCAGCGTTTCCTCGCGGTCGCGCCCCGCGCCAAGGCGGAACGTGGTTTCACTGCGGTCGCCCGGCGCCAGCTCCAGCGGCACCTGGAT
>DMZT01000471.1 GCA_003484865.1 Stenotrophomonas sp. | reverse complement strand
CGATCTGGCGCCTCAAAACGTTCGTAAGCCATCGGTAAAGGATACCGCCTGGGCTGGCCGGGCGCGCCGTCGCCCGGCGCATCGGTGCGGGGGGCAGACCTGCGCGGCGTTTACGGATAGAATGCTCCTCCCGCGCCGCTTTGGCGGTCCGTGGCCCCATCAGGCGGCCCGGCGGGACGCAGGACACAACGCGCTCGTAGCTCAGCCGGATAGAGTAGTGGCTTCCGAAGCCATTGGTCGGGGGTTCGAATCCCTCCGGGCGCACCATCCTCGCCATCTTCCCTTGCAGGTATTTCCGCTGCGGCGCGCTTTTGTGCGCTCGGACGGAGTGCCGTGCCGGCTGCCGCGCGCGAACGCACCGGATCGGGTGCCGCACAGATGACGCCACTCGAAGGGCTGGTCTTCCCACCGGCCTGGAGTGACGGCACCTGCACGGCGCCCCGGTAGAACAGGTCAGCCTGTGGCGAGGTCGGCGAAGCGACCCAGCGAAGCCAGGTGGAAATACACTGGCGCCAGCCAGCCCTGGCGATGCCAGTGCACGAGGGTGGCATCCGGCAGCGCATCCAGACGCGCGGGATCGACGACATGGAAGCCCTGCAGGCTGTGGCGGCGGCCATCGGCGAGGACCACGTCAGCCTGGCGCTCGATCAGCACGCCGGCCTCGGCCAGGGCGGCACTGAAGGCGCGGGTGGCGATGTCTTCGCGGGTGTAGGCTTCGCAGAACTGCAGGGCATGACGCGTCATCGCCGAAGGCTGGTCGCCCTCGAACAGCGGCAGCCCTTCCTCGCCCTCCTGCACGATCATGTCCGCATCGGCATCGATGGCCAGCACGTAGCCGTCCGGCTCGCTGGTGCGCGCGAACACGAACGGGTAGCGCCGCACGTAGGCGGGAATGTAGGCGCCGGCCTGCCATTGGTCGGCGATGACGAAGCGGTTCTGCTCCGCCTCCAGGCCGAGCACGGCGATCGGCAGATGATCGGGACCGGCGAAGACCAGCGGATACGCGCGCGAGGCCGCGGCGAATTCCCCGATCATCACTGGAATCGAGTGACTGCCGGCGGCGAACGCGGCGCCGGTCTGGCGCACGCGCCAGTGGGCATGAAGCTGCGACGACAGCACGACCGGGCGGCGGTAGAGCATGGGCCAGCTGGCCGGCGGCGTGATGCTGTCGGCCGCTGCCGAGACGGCATCGGCATCGGCATCGACGTCGTCGCCGGCATCCGGCGCGAGGGAAGTGTCGGTGTTCATGGTGAAAATCCAATGTGGGGCAGCAAGGGAGGCGGCACGCCGCCTCCCGGAGACAGGCGTTGCGTCGGTCAGAAGCCTGCGTTGACTTCCAGCTGGAAGACGTCGATCGACAACGGGGCGCCGGTGACCTCCTTGGCGGCCATCCAGCGCCCGGTCAGCCACACGTTCCGGTCGAACATGTAGGAGCTGCTCAGGTAGTAGCCCTTGGCATTGGTGCCACCGAGGTGGAAGTTGGAATCGTTGTAGGCATCGGGCAGCGCATCGCCTTCCAGGCGTTTGTAGCCCACCGCCAGGTTCCAGTCGCCGGCCTGCTTCATCACCAGCTGGCCGAAGGTCGCCTGCGCCATGTACGCCATGTCACCGCTCTGGATGTCCTGCGGCCCGGCCACGCCGTTGGCGGCAGTGCCCAGGTTGGTGACGATGCCGCCCTGCGCGCGTTCCCACATGCGGTTGGGATCGTAGGCCAGGTTCTTGATCGCGTGCCCTTCCAGGCGCAGGGCATTGCCCGCGAACAACGGCGTTTCCCAGGCCAGGTTGAGGTCGAGCAGTTCGAACTCCGAGGCCAGGCCAACGTATTGCGGCATCGGGGTGTTGGCCGGGTCGAGCGGATTGAGCGCGATGTTCCGCAGCAGCATCAGCGTATTGCCCTTCTGCATGAATGCAGGGCGCGACCAGTCGCTGCTGCAGAAGTCCGCGCCGGCATACAGCGCGCACGGCTGCGAGTACTCGCCGGCGGTGTTGCGGAAATCGTAGTAGCCGACCGCCGCACGCAGTTTCTGCGCATCGCCGAACTGCCACTCGGCGCCGACCTGCGCGCCGTTGAGCCACTTGTTGTCGCTCTTCATCTTGTCCTGGCTGGTGTTCGGGAAGCTGTCGGAGGAGTACTCCAACGGCGTCAGGCCCAGCGTGGCGAACAAGGACAGGCCGTCATCGCCGATCGGCTGCGCGTACTTGAACGCCAGGCCATCGAAGTTGAGGTCGTTGGAGAACAGCGTGTCGGTGGACCAGTACGGATTGCCGAAGCGGCCACCGAGGATGTCCAGGCCCGCCACCGGCGACCACGACAGCCATGCCTGGTCGAGCCAGGCGTCTTTCTTGGCCAGGCCACCGCCCAGCGTCTGGGTGGAGGACACCGGGCCGTTGTCGTTGCCGGTCGCCAGGCGCACGCCGGCACGGGTGTGCTCGCCCAGCTCGGCGATCACGCCCAGGCGTGCGCGGATCCGCCAGGAATTGTTGCGGTCCTGGCGGGTGTTGCGCAGCGGCGGCAGATCCAGGTTGGTGTTGCCGTTGACGTCGTATCCGTTGCCGGCGTTGATCCGCGCCCAGTCCACTTCGATGTCGCTGTTGCGCTCGGAATACAGGCGGCTCTCGTTGCGCACGCGCACGTCACCCTGCACGCGCAGGCGCTGGGTCCACTCGGGCACCTGGTCCGGCGCCGCCCAACGCTCGGCCTTGGCCTCGGCCATGACGCTGGCCTTGACCTCTTCGCGGATCTCATCGCGCACGGTCTGCGGGATGTAGGGCACGCGCACGTCACCGGGCTGCGCGGCGATCGCGGTGGACGCCGGCGCTGCGGGAGCTGCGGCCGATTCGCGCTGCGCCTCCAGCAACAGCGCCTGGCCGGCCTCGGGCTTGAGCGCGCCGCTGTCGATCAGGCCGCGGATCAGCTTGATCATGGTGCTCTCGCCGCCCGCTGCCTGGGCATGGGCGCCGCCACTGACCAGGACCAGGGCGACGCCGGTGGCGACGGCGGTGCTGCGCAGTCCCAGCAGCGCGGAGTGAAGGGTTGAACGGGTCATCGGCTTGCTCGCAGAAAGGAAAGATCAGGGAAGAAGAAAGACAGCGCAGCTCATCCGGCCGGACGACGGCCCTGCACCAGCACGCGCGCGGGGAAGCTCAACGACGCCGGTGGCCGCTCGTCGATGCGGCCGATCGCGCGGATCGCCTGCAGCACCGCTTCATCGGCTTCGGTGTTGCCGCTGCCGCGCGCGAGCTCGACGCGGGTCACCTGCCCGGCCTCGTCCAGCCAGACGTTGACGGTCAGCTGGAAGGCCAGGCGCTGCACCTTGGCGTCGCGTGCCACGGCCTGTTGCAGCACGTAGCCCAGGTAACGGCCGTAGCTCGCATTGCCGGCGCCGCCGGCACCGGTACCGCTGCGCCCGCCCCCCGAGCCGGACTGGATGCCGAAGCTGTCGCCGCCGGCCTGCGCGTCGGCATCCATCGTCACCGGGTCGGCGGTGTCGGGCGTCGGCGCTTCTTCGGTGGGCTTGGGCACCTCGTCCAGCGGCTCGGGCTC
>DMZT01000474.1:540-7626 GCA_003484865.1 Stenotrophomonas sp. | reverse complement strand
CATGGCGTGGCTCTACCGGCAGGGTTAGGATCGGCTGACGATCCCCCAACTGCGCAAGATCGGCCACGCGCAGGGGCGCCGCACGGCGCACGCTGAGCGTCACCTCGAGAGGGAGCCCGCCATGCACCGCATTGCCCAGGTCCGCCAGCGCCACGGTATCGATCGTGTCATCGCCCATCTGCAGGCGTGCCTGCGCGCTGGCGATCCCTTGCCCGATCTGGAGGCACTGGCCGCGATCGCGCACCAGTCGCCGTTCCACTTCCATCGCCTGTACCGTGCGCTGACCGGTGAAACGCCCGGACGTACCGTTGCGCGCCTGCGCTTGCTGCAGGCGCTGACGCTGCTCGGCCAGGCCGAGAGCCGGGTGACCGAGGTCGCCTTGAACGTCGGCTATGAAAGCCCGCAGGCGCTGGCCCGTGCCTGTCGCCAGGCGCTGGATGCCACGCCGAGCACGTTGCGTGAGGATGCCGGGCTGCGCAGCCACTGGCAGCAGCGGCTGTCGCTGCCGGCGGGCGATCACGCGGACGGGACGGTGCCGTTGCAGGTCACGGTGACCACGCTGGAACCCTTCGATGTGGTGGCGCTGCGCAGGGAAGGGGCCTTCGATGATCTGGATCAGGCCTTCGGCGCGATCTTCACCTGGGCCGCCGAGCAGGGCTGGGCCGAACAGCTGCAGCAGTTGATCGGCATCGCACGGACGGACCACCGCGACGCGCCGGCGCAGGAATGCGTGTTCGATTGCGCCATGGGCTTCGGGCGCACGCCGCAGGCGCTACCGGCCCCGCTGCGTGCGCTGACGCTGGGTGGCGGCACGTATGCCGTGCTGCGCCATGTGGGCAGCTACGCGGGCCTGGAAGCGGCCACTGACGCCCTGCTGCGCGACTGGCTGCCCGACAGTGGCCACGCCCTGCGCGAGGCGGAGCTGTACTACCACTACCTGGATGATCCGGAAGAAGTGCCCGAGGCCATCCTCCGCGCGGATATCTGCGTGCCGGTCGCGTAGCGGCCCTCAGACCACCGGGATGCTGTGCTGCTGGCCCATCGTGCGGTACGGCGGGGTGGACATCACCATCTCGGCCAGCGAGTAGGCCAGTTCGCGCTCGGCCATCACCGTGCCATCGGCACCGTGGGCGAGCAGGTGCTTCACCTCGGCATCGCTGTGTGCACGCGCCAGCAGGGTCAGGCCGGGGTTGAGCGCGCGCAGCTTGGCCAGCGTTTCACCGGCTTCCAGCGGCTGCGGGATCGCCAGCACGGCGATCTTGGCGCGCTCGGGATGGGCTTCGGCCAGTACGCGGTCGGAGGCGGCACTGCCGCGGATACCGGGCAAGCCGGCCGCGTGCGCTTCGGCGACGTGTTCCTTGTTGTCGTCGATGATCATCACCGGCACCCCCCGGTCGCGCAGCACCTGCGCCAGCGCGCTGCCGACGCGGCCGTAGCCGATCACGATGGCATGGTCATGCAGGTCCAGCGATGGGCCCGGCGGCAATTCCGTCTCCACCGTGGTGGGGGCGGTTTCCTGATGCTTCAGCAGCCAGCGGTCGAGCAGGCCGAACACCAGCGGGTTGAGCATGATCGAGATCAGCGCACCGGCCAGCACCAGCGCCTGACCGGTGGGCGGCAGGATCCCCAGGGTCACGCCGAGCCCGGCGATGATGAAGGCGAATTCGCCGATCTGCGCCAGGCTGGCGGAAATCGTCAGCGCGGTACCGGTCGGATGGCCGAACGCGCGCACGATCACGAACGCAGCAGCCGATTTGCCGAACATGATGATCGCCGCCGTGGCCAGGACCTGCCACGGATGCTCGATCAGGATGGCCGGGTTGAACAGCATGCCGACCGAGACGAAGAACAGCACCGCGAACGCATCGCGCAGCGGCAGCGAATCATTGGCCGCCTTGTGGCTCAGTTCGGATTCGTTGAGCAGCATGCCGGCGAAGAACGCGCCGAGTGCGAACGACACGCCGAACAGCATCGCCGAGCCGAACGCCACGCCCAGTGCGATGGCCAGCACGGCCAGGGTGAACAGCTCGCGCGAACCGGTGCCGGCGATGCGCTCCAGGATCCACGGAATCACCCGGCGCCCGACCACCAGCATCACCGCCACGAACAGGCCCAGCTGCACGAAGGTCCAGCCGATGCTGGCCAGCACGCTGCCGACGGTATGGGTTTCATTGGCCGCATCGGGCCCGAACACGCCGGCCAGGACCGGCATCATCACCAGCGCCAGGACGCAGGCCAGGTCTTCCACGATCAGCCAGCCGATGGCGATCTTGCCGCGCGTGGTTTCCAGCAGGCGCCGTTCTTCCATCGCGCGCAGCAGCACCACGGTACTGGCGGTGGCCAGCGAGAAACCGAACACCACGCCATAGATCACCGGCCAGCCCATCAACGCCGCCAGGCCCCAGCCGAGCAGGGTGGCGACCAGGATCTGGCCGATCGCACCCGGGATGGCGATCGCTTTGACCTCCATCAGGTCTTTGAGCGAGAAATGCAGGCCGACGCCGAACATCAGCAGCATCACCCCGATCTCGGCCAGCTGGTTGGCCAGTGCCTGGTCGGCGACGAAGCCGGGGGTGAACGGACCTACGCAGATGCCTGCAATCAGATAACCGACCAGGGGAGACAAACGCAGCTTGTTGGCCAGCGCGCCGAAAATGAAGGCGAGCCCAAGGCCAACGGCAACGATGTTGATCAGGTCGGTGTCATGGTGCATCGGGGCTCGCAAAGAGGGGGGGTACCCCGATTTTCACCGATGCGGCCGGTCCGGGCAAACATCGATGGCCGCAATGCTGCTATGTCCCCGTGGTCAGGTCATGTGCTGTCCGGGACAGCCCGTGCGTTGAACGGTGAATGCGCGGAATCCCGGTTTCCTGCGGCCAAAACGCCCATGCCCCGGCGAACCGGGGCATGGGGTTTATCAGGCGGTTGCCGGCCAGCGGCCGGCACTACCTTGGGTTACCACTTGTAGGTCACGCGGCCATAGACGTACGCACCGTTGAACCCGTACGGCGAGTAGTTGCTGTACGGCAGCATGCCCCAGGTGGAGTTCTGCAGGTCCACGGTGCGGTCCGGATATTCGTCCAGGATGTTGTCCGCGCCCAGGGTCAGGGTCCAGTTCTCGCTCGGCTTGTAGCTGGCCGAGGCATCGAGCACCCACGAGGCGTCGTAGGTCTGGTCGCGCAGGGCGGTGGCCGAGTTGCGCACGGTGAACGAGCCGTAGCGGGTGGCGGCCAGGTTCAGGTCCCACCGGTCCGAGCGCCAGGTGCCGCTGAGGATGGTCTTGTCGCGCGGGTAGCTGTCTTCGATGCGGCCGATCTCATCGCGGCCGATCAGCGACTGGGTGATGCCCAGCGTGCCGAACACCGGCGGCGAGGCGATGAACTTCTTCACCTCGGTCTCGTTGTAGCTGTAGGCCGCGGTCAGCTCCAGCGAGCTGGCGGCGAACGGGATCGTGTAACTGGAGACCGCATCCACGCCGCGGGTGCGGGTGTCCACGCCGTTGGTGAAGTAGGAGAACGCGGTGACGCCCGGCAGGCCCAGGTTGGCCAGCAGCGCGTTGGCGGCGTCATTGGTGGTGATGTTGGTCGACAGGACGATGCGGTCGTCGATGTCGATCTGGTACGCATCCACGGTCAGGTACAGGCGATCCACCGGCTGCAGCACCAGGCCCAGGCTGTAGGAGGTCGAGCTTTCGGCCTTCAGCGGGCTGGCGCCCAGGGCCTGTGCGGCCGGGCTGGTGGTCGGGAAGGTGCCGCGTTCGACGAACACGCCGTTGATGATCGTGCTGGTCACCGCCTGGTAGCTCTGCTGGGCCAGCGAGGGCGCGCGGAAGCCGCTGGAGGCGGTGGCGCGCAGGGCGACCTTGTCGGTGAAGGCATAGCGCGCGGAGAGCTTGCCGGAGAACTTGTCGCCGAAGTCCGAGTAATCCTCGTAGCGGCCGGTCACGCCGGCGGAGAACTTGTCGGTGAGGTCGGCTTCCAGGCCAGCGTAGACGGCGTAGTTGTCACGGTCGGCATCCACCGCGTTGAGCGGGGTGAAGCCGCCGAAGCCCTGAGCACCGCTGCCGGTGTAGGCGTTCAGTTCACCGGCTGACTGCTCCCACTTTTCCTTGCGGTACTCACCGCCGAAGGACAGCGTGACCGGGTAGGCCAGGCCCCAGTCCAGGGTCTTGGTCACATCGGCATTGACGATGTTCTGGGTGTACTCCAGCGCGCCGTCGTAGAACGAGCGCGGGCTGTTCACGCCGAGCGCGTAGTTGATGCTGTTGCGGGTGTGGAAATCGATCTTGTTGGCGCCGTAGTTGTAGCTGACATCCCAGTTCCAGCCGCTGTCCGAGCCGCCCTTCACACCGGCGACCAGCGAACGGTCCTTGGAATACTGATTGATCTCAGGCACGAACCCGTCCGGGTAGGTCTGCGCCAGCAGCGCGCCCTGGTTGAGGTTGTTGCGCGAGCGGTAGAACGCGAATGAGGTGATGTCGCGGTTGCTGGCCATCGCCGTGGCATAGGCCGAGACGTGGTCACTGAACTGGAAGCTGGCGTTGGCCGACGCGGCGGTCGCATCCACGCGCGGGTCACCGACCACGAAGGTGGTCTGGCCGATGTTGGGGAAGTTGCTCGTGTTCGGCACGGTGCCCTGGTACGGGCCGGCACGGTTGCTCTCGTCCTGCTGGACGATCTGGCCGGCCACATGCACGCTGCCGCGGCCGTCGGCGAAGCCGATCCCGGTATCGCCGGAGAGCTGGTACTTGTTGCCGTCACCGGCCGAGTACTGGCCGGCATCCAGCGCCAGGCTGCCGCCGGAGGACGAGCCCTTGAGCACGATGTTGATCACGCCGGCGATGGCATCCGAGCCGTACTGCGCGGAGGCGCCGTCGCGCAGCACTTCCACGCGCTCGATCGAGGCGATCGGAATCGCGTTGATGTCCACTGCCGAGGAGCCACGGCCGATGCTGCCGTTGACGTTGATCTGCGCGGAGGTGTGGCGGCGCTTGCCGTTGACCAGCACCAGCACCTGGTCCGGGGAAAGGCCACGCAGCTGCGCCGGGCGGATGCCGCTGGTGCCATCGGTCAGCGCCGGGCGCGGGAAATTCAGGGAGGGCAGGGCGCGGGCCAGCGCGGTGGCCAGCTCGGTGGTGCCGGTGGACTGCAGCGCCTCGGGGGTGATGATGTCGATCGGCGATTGCGACTCGGCCACGGTGCGGTCGGCCACGCGGGTGCCGGTGACGATGATGGTGTCCAGGGTGTTGGCGGCCGTCCGGGCAGGCACGTCCTGGGCGGTGGCGGCGAAGCTGGACATACCGAGCGCGACAGCTACGGCGGCGGCGAGCGTACTGGTCTTGCGGTTCATCAGGATGTGGCTCCGGTAGTGGCGGTGCTGCACCAAAGCGACATCACGGCATCGAGGATCGGGTCTGCGAAGGCGGTGTTGCGGTGCGCAATAGACGGATTAACGGGATATTCATCGCTTGTCAAATGTAGGTCACGTTCGTAAAAAACGTTGCAGAAGCAACCATTTACGTGAGGCCGGGGATTTGACAGGGGGGTCCCGGGGTAGCGCGGGCAGGGTCGTGGGAGAGAGAAACGAGGCCTGCCGCGCATCCCGGGGCCCGTCAAGTATTCGTTAACGCTAGAATTACGTCGCAGGAAAGGTGCTCACGAGCACATTCCATTCCGTTATATGGACCCCCAAGATGATTTCCCTTCGTAACTTCGCCTTGCGCCGTGGCGAGCGGCTGCTGTTGTCCAACGTCGACCTGACCCTGCATGCGGGGTACCGCGTCGGCGTGGTCGGCCGCAATGGCGCCGGCAAGTCCAGCCTGTTCGCCGCCGTGAAGGGCGAGCTGGAGGCGGACAAGGGCGACGTCGATCTGCCCGGCAAGATCCGCATCGCCAGCGTGGCCCAGGAAACCCCGTCGCTGCCGGATCCAGCGCTGCAGTTCGTGCTGGAGGGCGACACCGAGGTGGCCGCCGTCATGCGTGAAGAGGCGGAAGCCGCGGCGCGTGAAGACTGGGAAGCGGTGGCCACCGCCCACCAGCGCATGGCCGAGATCGGTGCCTATGACGCCGAGGCGCGCGCCGGCAAGCTGCTGCACGGCCTGGGCTTCCCGGCCGAAACCCACTCGCGCGCGGTCTCCTCGTTCTCCGGCGGCTGGCGCGTGCGCCTGAACCTGGCGCGCGCGCTGATGATGCCCAGCGACCTGCTGCTGCTCGATGAACCGACCAACCACTTGGATCTGGACGCCGTGTTCTGGCTGGAACAGTGGCTGCTCAAGTACCCGGGCACCCTGCTGCTGATCTCGCATGACCGCGAGTTCCTGGACAACGTGGCCACCCACACCCTGCATCTGCACGGTGGCGGCGCCAAGCTGTACGTCGGCGGCTATACCGATTTCGAGCGCCAGCGCGCCGAACAGCTGCGCCAGCAGCAGCTCGCCCACGACAAGGAACAGGCCGAGCGCGCGCATCTGCAGAGCTTCATCGATCGCTTCAAGGCGCAGGCCAGCAAGGCCGCGCAGGCGCAGAGCCGCATGAAGCGCCTGGCCAAGCTGGCCGGTACCGAAGCGGTGCGTGCCGAGCGCGAGTTCCGCATCGAGTTCGCGCCGCCGGCCAAACTGCCGTTCTCGCTGATCCGCCTGAACCATGTCGAGGCCGGTTACGGCGCCGATTCGGTGATCCTGCACAACGTGGGCTTTGGCCTGGAGGCTGGTCAGCGCATCGGTCTGCTCGGCCCGAACGGTGCCGGTAAGACCACCCTGGTGAAGACCCTGGTGGGCGAACTGGACCCGATCAGCGGCGAGCGCGCCGCGCATCCGGACCTGCGCATCGGGTACTTCGCCCAGCACACGGTGGAGTCGCTGCATGAAGGGCAGTCGCCGATGGAGCACTTCCGCGACCTGGCCCCGGATGCACCGAACCAGTCCTTCCGCGATTTCCTCGGCAAGTGGAACTTCGCCGGCGACCGCGCGTTTGAACCGGTGGACGGCTTCTCCGGTGGCGAACGTGCGCGCCTGGCCCTGGCACTGATCGCCTACCAGCAGCCGAACGTACTGCTGCTCGACGAACCGACCAACCACTTGGATCTGGA
>DMZT01000474.1:0-286 GCA_003484865.1 Stenotrophomonas sp. | reverse complement strand
GCTGGCCGAAGCACTGGCCGACTTCGAGGGCGCGATCGTGATGGTCTCGCATGACCGCCATCTGATCGGTCTGGTCTGCGACACGTTCTGGCGTGTGGCCGACGGCGTGGTCGAACCGTTCGACGGCGATCTGGATGCCTACGCGGCGTGGCTGCGTTCGCGTCCGGCCGCGCAGGGCACCAAGCAGAAGATGGCCGCGGCGGCCCCGGAGCCGGTGCCGCCGACGCCGCCGCTGCCGCCGAAGAAGCCGGTCAATCCCCACAAACTGGCTGCTGCCGAAGCCAAG
>DMZT01000101.1 GCA_003484865.1 Stenotrophomonas sp. | reverse complement strand
CTCTCTATGCCGCCAAACCCGGCGACGGCTACAGCGGCCTGCATGCGCTGCAGTACGCCAGCGCCGGCGGCCACGCGCGCCGCCAGCTGTTCACGACCGACCTGGCCATCGACGCCGATACCACCCTGTCCTGGCTGGTGCTGCCCGAGATCGTCGGCAAGGACACCGTCGCCTCGACCTACGTCTCGCTCGATCTGGTGCTCGACGACGGTAGCCGCGTCTCGGCCAGCACCGCACGTGATCACCACGGCGTGGCGCTGGGTGCGCGTGCGCAGGGCGAATCGAAGACGCTGTACCCGCAGCAGTGGGCGCGCAAAGCCGTTCGCCTGGGCGATACCCCGGCCCTGCGCGGGCGTCGCGTGGTCGCGCTCGAGTTGGAGGTGGCCAGCGCCGACGGCGCACCGGTGGCCGGCTGGATCGACGATGTCCGTCTGGACGCGCAACCGCGCAGCACGCCGCAGCGTCCCTCCGACTGGGTGCTGACCACCCGCGGCACGCAGGCCAATGGCACCTTCTCGCGCGGCAACAATTTCCCGGCCACCGCCGTGCCGCACGGCTTCAATTTCTGGACGCCGGTGACCGACGCCGGCTCACTGACCTGGCTGTATCGCTGGAACGAGCAGAACGATACGGCCAACCGGCCCCGCCTGCAGGCGCTGGCGCTGAGCCACCAGCCCAGCCCGTGGATGGGCGACCGCCAGACCTTCCAGGTGATGCCGTCGGCGACCCGTGGCGTGCCCGAGGCCGACCGCAGCAAGCGTGCGCTGAGCTTCTCGCGCGACAATGAGCAGGCCCGCCCGTACCGCTATGACGTGCGCTTCGACAACGGCATCGCCGCCTCGATCGCACCGACCGACCACGCCGCGGTGTTCCGCTTCGCGTTCCCCGAAGGCGGTGATGCCAACCTGCTGTTCGACAACGTCGACGCGCGCGGCGGGCTGACGCTGGATGCCGCCACGCAGACACTCTCCGGCTATACCGACACGCGCAGCGGCCTGTCCACCGGCGCCACCCGCATGTATGTGGTGGCCAGTTTCGACCGCCCGTGGCGCAGCAGCGGCACGGTGAAGACCGGCCGCCCGACCGGCTACATCAAGTTCGATGCGGGTCCCGACCGTCGCGTCTCCATGCGCATCGCCACCTCGTTGATCTCTGTCGAGCAGGCCCGTCATAACCTCGCCCTGGAAGTGGCTGCTGCCGACGATGTGGATCGCGTGGCCGCGCGTGCGCAGGAGGCGTGGGACCAGCGCCTGGCCCGCTTCGATGTGGGCGATGCCAGTGACGACCAGAAGACCACCTTGTACTCCAACCTGTACCGCCTCTACCTCTACCCCAATTCCGGCCATGAAAACGCCGGCACCGCGGCGGCACCGGACTGGCGTTATGCCAGCCAGGCCAGCGCCTCGGATGAGAACACCGATGGCAGCGCCACGCGCAGCTTCGCGCCGGTGCGCGACGGCAAGGTGTACGTCAACAACGGCTTCTGGGATACCTTCCGCACCACCTGGCCGGCCTATGCGCTGTTCACCAAGGACGATGCCGGCGCGCTGGTGCAGGGTTTCCTGGAGCAGTACCGCGCCGGTGGTTGGGTCGCGCGCTGGTCCTCGCCCGGCTACGCCGACCTGATGGTGGGCACCAGTTCGGACGTGGCCTTCGCCGATGCGTGGCTGAAGGGCATCGGTGGCTTCGACCCGCAGGAGGCCTACGCTGCCGCACTGAAGAACGCGACCGTGGTGCCACCGGACCGACACGTCGGGCGCAAGGGCATGGACCGTTCCACGTTCCGAGGCTATGCCACCGCCGATGTGCACGAGGGCGTGTCGTGGACGATGGAAGGCGCACTCAACGATTTCGGCGTGGCCAACATGGCCGAGGTGCTGGCCAAGCAGGCCGATACGCCGGCCGCGCGCGAACGCTATGCCACCGAGGCCGACTACTTCCGCCACCGTGCCGGCACCTACGCCACGTTGTTCGATCCCGCCGCAGGCTTCTTCCAGGGTCGCAAACCAGATGGTAGCTGGCGCCTGGACGCCAAGGACTATGACCCGCGCGTGTGGGGCCATGACTACACCGAATCCAACGGCTGGACGTTCGCTTTCACCGCCGCGCACGACGGCGAAGGCCTGGCGGCGCTGTACGGCGGGCGCGCGCAGCTGGCGGCCAAGCTGGACACGTTCTTCGCCACGCCGGAGACCGCCGACGCCGCGTTCTCCGGCTCCTACGGCGGCACCATCCATGAAATGACCGAAGCGCGCGATGTGCGCATGGGCATGTACGCGCACAGCAACCAGCCGGCGCACCACATCCCGTGGATGTACCTGTATGCCGGGCAGCCGTGGAAGACCCAGCAGCATGTGCGCGAAATCCTGTCGCGCCTGTACCTGGGCAGCGAGATCGGCCAGGGCTACCCGGGCGATGAGGACAACGGCGAGACCTCGGCGTGGTATCTGTTCGCCTCGCTGGGCATCTACCCGCTGCGCATGGGTGCACCGGAATACGTGATCGGCTCGCCGCTGTTCCGCCATGCCCGCGTCGAGCTGCAGGGCGGCGCGGTACTGACCGTCAACGCACCGGAAAACTCGGACCGCAACATCTACGTGCAGTCGCTGAAGGTCAACGGCACGCCGTGGACCAAGACCTGGCTGCCGCACGAGTTGCTGGCCAAGGGCGCCACGCTGGACTTCGTCATGGGCCCGGAACCCTCGCGCTGGGGCACCGGCCCGGATGATGCACCGCGCTCGCTCACCGCGCGCGGCCAGCAGCCGGCCCTGCTGCATGATCTGCTGGGCGGTGGGGCCACCGCCCAGCTCGGCGATGGCCGCGCGGCGGAGGCCCTGATCGATGACGATGCGGCCACGGCACTGCCGTTGGGCGGCTCGAGCACGATCACCTTCAGCAACGTCGCCGCGGGCACGCCGTCGATGTACACGCTGACCAGCGGCAATGGCCCCATCCGCGGCGGTGAATGGAACCTGGAAGCGCGCACCACCGGTGGTCGCTGGGTGCAGGTCGACCAGCGCCGCGGCGAAGCCTTCGCCTGGGCGATGCAGACCCGACCGTTCCGCATCGCCCAGCCGGGCCGCTACGCCGAGTACCGGCTGCGCATCGGTGCACCGGGTCGCCTGCAGCTGGCGGAAGTCGAACTGCTCGCACCGGCGGCGGCGCGATGAGCACTGCCCTGCCGATCACCCGCTGCCTGCTGACCGCCCTGCTCGTCAGCGCCGGGCTCGCCGATGCGCACGCATTCGAGACCACGCAGACCCGCGAGGACGTGACCCTGCACTACCGCGACGCCAGCGATGCGCTGGCCGCGCCGGTCCGGGAGCGCATCATCGAGACCTTCTTCGGCGCGTATCTGCGCGAGCGCGCCGATTTCCATCCGGCCGCACCGACGCAGGTCGGCATCGTGATCGACCCGGCTTACGACGGCATCGCCTTTGTCGGCGAGAAGGCGCAGGCGGCGACGATCACGATCAATCCGGCCTGGCTGGCCAAGCACCCGGGTGACATCGATCTGGTCACGCATGAGGCGATGCACATCGTGCAGGGCTACCCGGAGTACGCCAATGCGCGCGTGCCGGGCTGGCTGGTGGAAGGCATCGCCGATTACGCGCGCAACCGCTACGGCAAGGACAACGCCGGGGCGGGCTGGGCATTGCCGACGCAGGTCAAACCGGAGCAGAACTTCGATACCGGCTACCGGGTCACCGCTGCGTTCCTGGCGTGGAGCGAGGCGCAGCACCCCGGGCTGGTGAAGGCGCTGGATGGCGCCCTGCGTGAGGGCCGTTATACGCCGGCGCTGTGGGAAACGCTCAGCGGTACATCGCTGCCGCGGTTGTGGGCGCAGTACGTGCGGACACGCTGATTGCTCCGCGGGCCTGATCGGCGTCTGCGAGGAGCCGGCCAGCGGCCGGCACTACCGGTGCCATCGGTGCCATCGGTGCCATCGGTCCCATCGGTGCCCATCGGTGCCCATCGGTGCCCACAGGGCCATCGGTGCCATCGGTGCC
>DMZT01000099.1 GCA_003484865.1 Stenotrophomonas sp. | reverse complement strand
CGGACACCCCGATGTTGAGGTTGCCGGTCGCCACCGCGACCAGGGCACCCTCGGCGCTGTTGACCGTCGCTGCCTGCAACTCCATGTCCCGACCTGCCTGTAGCTGGACATCGCCGACAGTCCGGACATTGGTACCAACGCCACGGCTGTACCCGCTGCGCAGATAGTTGTCGGCATTGCGCACGTTGTTCTCCTGCCGCGCCTCCCGTACGGTGCCCAGTGACAGGTCGCGGCCGGCGGCGATCACGGTTTGCCCACCGGAGCCCGCGTTGACGATCTCGGCTCCGTCAAGACGAACATCACGCACCGCGCTCGCCAGCAGCGTGCCCCCAGCCTCACTCACGAACAACCCGGCCACGCGGTCGATGTTGGTCCGGCTGAAGTCGCTCAACCCCGCGGTGTTCTGACCGCTGCGGGTGGTGGTGACCAGGTTCAGATCACGACCGGCGCTGGCGACCAGCACGCTGCGCGCATCGATCAGGCCGCCGAGGTTGTCCAGATCGGTACGCGCGTTGGCACTGACCGTGTCACCGCTGATGCGGCCGTCCAGGTTGCGCAGGTTCTGCGCGTCAATCTTCACCGCGGTACGGCCGGCGATGGTCCCGCTGTTGACCAGGTCGCCGCGCAGGTTCAGCTCCACCGAGCGGCCGGCCAGCAGCGTGCCGGTGCCGTCGATATCACCGGGGCGCACGCGAACGTACACCTGCGGAACCAGTGCGGTGGTGGTGCTGCCATCGGCCAGGGTCACGCGCTGCTCGACCAGCCAGACGATGTCGCTGGTGAGCTGGGCCATCTGTGCCGGGGTCAGCGCCACGCCGGGGCGCAGGCCCCAGGCGTCGGCGATGGTGGCCGCGTTGTCGAGCAGCGCGCGGTATTGCGCTTCATCGTCGGCATAGCCATCCAGGAAGCGGCGGCCGGTGAGCTGGGCGACCTGATCGCGGACCAGCTTCTGTTCGTAGAACCCATCGCCCAACCGCTTCTGCACGTTGGCCGGGTCCACGCCCATCTTCTGCAGCAGGTACTCCGAACCGAGCCAGTTGCGGTAATCGGCAAAACGCGGATCGGTTTCGACCAGGTATTGGCCGGCATTCGGCCCGCTCTGGAACAGGCTGGTCTGCGGCAGTTCGGCATCCACGCCGATGGTGCGGATCACGGTCGGCTGGTTGCCCGCCGCGCCCTGTGCACCGGTGCCCGCCGTGCTGCCGGGACCGGCCAGCGAGGCCACGCTGGCGCTGACTTCGGTCACCTGGCGCTGTCCACCGATGGCGCCGGCGTCGGCTGCGCCGCCGACCTGCCCACCGACGGTACCGGTACTGACCCCGCCCACCTGGTAGCCGCTGCCACCATCGCGCGTGTTCTGTTCGGTGCGGGTCACGCCCAGATTGATGGTGCGCACTTCATCGGCCGGGCGATAGGCGATCTTCCGGTCCCACTTGCGCTCGTGATAGCGCTTGAAACCACCGCGCCAGCGGCTGTAGGTGTATTGGCTGGTGCCTTCCTCGTGCACGCGGTACTCGCCGAATGCATCGGTGTTGCGCAGGTTGCCGAGATCGCCCAGCAACGCGCCGCCAGCCAGGATCTGGCTCTTGTCGTTGATCAGCTCATCGCCACGCAGCGTCATGTTACCGCCGGAAATGATGCGACCCGGCGCGCTGGAGGTGACCTGGGTTTCGTACTCGGTGTGGGTGACGTCGTACTGCGTCCAATCCTTGACGTCGCCGCTGCCGTTCTTCCACCAGTACTTGCCGGCACGGCTCCAGCTGGACCAGGTGAACTCGCTGGCATCATGCATGCCGGGCGTGCCCTTGGGCTGGATGTACAGCTTCTTGGTCGGGCCCACCACCATCACTTCGGTGGTGGCGAAATGCTCGTTGCTGTTGAGCAGGCGCGTGGCATCGATACTCAAGCCACCCAGCGACTCGATGGTCGCGCTGGCGTTGTGCACCGAGCCGGCGCGACCGACTGCATGGCCCTGCGCATCCAGCGCACCGCCGATGTTGAGTGCGCTCTCGCCACCGCCAGCACTGAAGATCAGCGCCTGCTCGCGGTTGACCACGGTGCCGGCGCCGATGTCCAGGCGCTCACGCGCAGCAATGGTGGCCGCGCGGGTGACGCCCTCCAGCGTTTCATCACTGTTGACCAGGGTCGTGGCACCGATCGACAGGCGGTCGCCATAGATGCGGCCGGTGCCAACATTGAGGATCACATCGGCATCGATGCGGGTATCCACGCCGTCGATCAGCCCCCGGTTGCCAAGCACGCCATCGGCGCGCACCTGGGTGCGGAGGCCGCTGATCTCGCCGGTGGCGAGGTTGTCGATCTGGCGTGCATGCAGGTCCAGATCGCCGGCCTGCACTTTGCCTGCATTGGTCCACAGCCCCTGCGTGGAGACCGTGGCCTTGCCATTGGCGGTGATCTGGCCATCGTTGCGGTAATCCTGCTGCAAGGCCAGCACCAGATCGCCCTGCGACAACACCCGGCCCGTGCCATTGAGTGCGTTGGCATGCAGCGTCTGGTTGCCCGCGGACAGCAGCGTGCCGTCGGTGTTGCCGACCTGGCCGGCGCGCACGTCCAGACTGCCCGCCGAGGACACCAGGCCTTGCTGGTTGAACAGTGCATCGGTCGCCTGCAGCGCGATGCGCTGGTCGGCAGCGATCATGCCGCTGCTGTTGTCGATCTGCGCGGCGGTGAGGTCCACGTTGCGACCCTGCAGGCCGAGCGCGGTGCCGCCGCCGCTCGTGGCGCGGTTGTCGATGCGCGCGGCATGGGCGACCAGATCGCCACCGGCCACGGCCAGCCCGGCCTGGTTGACCAGCTCACCGCTCAGAGCGAGGGTCAGATTCTGGGCAGCCTGCAGGCGGCCGCCGCTGTTATCCACGTGCTGCGCCTGCAGCAGCAGCGAGGAGCCGCTGCCGACCTGCCCGCCGCTGCGGTTGTCCAGCGAGGCCAGCCGCGCGTCCAGCGCCGTCTGCGCCTGGACAAGGCCGGCACGGTTGTCCAGTCCACCGGCACGCAGGGTCAGCCCGGCACCGCTGACGATGCCGCCACGCGCGCCCGCGTCGGTATTGCCCAGCCGCTGGCCGTGCGTATCGATGCTCATCCCACCACTGGACTGCAGCAGGCCCGCGCGGTTCTCCAGCGCGCCACTGCGGAGATCCAGGGTGCCGGCGGTGGCGGCGATGATG
>DMZT01000110.1:1009-8707 GCA_003484865.1 Stenotrophomonas sp. | reverse complement strand
TCGGGGTGCACATCATAGGACACCGACATGACCTATTGCGTCGGCATCGAGGTGGACGAAGGCCTGGTCTTCGCCGCCGACACCCGCACCAACGCGTCGCTGGACGACGTACGCGTGCACCGCAAGCTGCACGAGTTTGAGTTTCCCGGTGAAGCCGCCTTCGTCATCATGGCCGCGGGCAACCTGGCGACCACCCAGCTGCTGATCTCACGGCTGCGCCGCGATGTGGAGGAACAACGTCCGGAAAACCTGCGCGCCTACCGGCATCTGTTCGAGGTGGCCGAGTACGTGGGCCGGGTGCTGCTCGACAGCCAGGTCAAATCCAGCACGCATGAGGCGGGCCAGGACGGCATCGTGACCCAGGCCACGCTGATCCTGGGTGGCCAGATCGGCGGCGAGCATCCGGGGCTGTACATGATCTATCCGCTCGGCAATGCGATCGCGGCCTCGCCGGAGACCCCGTTCCTGCAGATCGGCGAGTCCAAGTACGGCAAGCCGATCCTGGACCGGATCCTGCGCCCGCAGACGCGGCTGGAAGACGCTGCGCGCACCGCCATCGTCTCGCTGGATTCGACCATCCGCTCCAACCTGTCGGTCGGGCTGCCGGTGGATCTGGTGCTGATCCGCAAGGATGACCTGCGCATCACCCAGCGCATGCGCCTGGCCGGCGACAGCCCGCTCTACGCGGAAATCCACGGCAACTGGTCCTTCAAGCTCGAACAGGCCGTGGCCAGCCTCCCCCGGTTTCCCTGGGAGGCCTGATCAGGCGGTTTCCAGCGCCTCGGCGACCGAACGGAACACCTGCTGCATTTCCAGCGGCTTGCGCAGCACGTGCACATTGATGCCGGGCGGGAACACCGCCAGCGGCACGGTCACCTCGGCTTCTTCCAGCACCAGCGCCGGGCCGCGGTAGCCCAGCGTGGCCATCTCGCCCAGCAGGTGGCTGGCCGAGAGCAGCTTGGAGCCGGCATCGGCGATCACCAGGGCCGGCATGCTCTCCTGCTGCATCCAGCGCAGCGCGGCCGCACCATCGGAGGCCAGCTGCAGGTGATAGCCCTGGCTGGACAACGCATTGCCCAGCAGCGACAGCCGCGTCGCCTCACCATCCACGACCAGGATGGACTGGCCGGTACCGGCGGCGATCGGCCCATCGACCGCAGCGGCGGTGTCGGCGATCTCGCGCATCGGCAGCAGCAGATCGAAGCGGGTGCCGACACCCGGCTGGCTGTCGACGTGGATGCTGCCGTGTGCGCCTTCAATGATGCGCTTGCACGAAATCAGGCCCAGACCGGTGCCGGTGGCCTTGGTGGTGAAGAAGGGATTGAACAGATGCGACAGCGTGTCGGCATCCATGCCGATGCCTTCATCGGTCACCGAGATCCGCAACCAGTCCTCGCCATGCGTATCGGCGGCGGATGCCGCGCGCAGGGTCAACCGGCCGCCGTCCGGCATGGCCTGGATGGCATTCAACGCGAGGTTGAGCAGGACCTGCTGCAGCTCGGTGTAGTTGGCATCCACCGCCAGGCCATCGGCTACCTCCAGGTGCAGGGTGACCTTGGCCGGCAGGTTGCTGCGCAGGAGCAGCTCGACCCCTTCGAACAGGTGGACCAGGCAGATGTGCTCGCTGCTGTTGCGCGAACCGCGCACGAAGGACAGCATCGATTCGGCCATCTCATGCCCGCGCCGGCCGCACTCGGCGATGATGTCGGCCAGATGGTGCAGCTGCGGATCGTCGGTCCGCGCCTTCATCAGGTCCGGCATGATCAGCAGCGGCTGCAGGATGTTGCGCAGGTCGTGGCTCAGGCCGGCCGCCAGCAGCGACAGGCTTTCCAGACGCTGCGCGCGCATCAGCTCGGCTTCCACCCGCTGGCGGTCGATCGCGCTGCGCGCTTCGCGCACGGCACGCGCCACCGCCGAGGGCAGACGCGCCGGCTGGTGCTTGATGATGTAATCGTTGGCGCCCTGGTGCAGGGCGGCCACCGCGTTTTCCTCACCCATCGTGCCGGACACGAAGATGAAGGGCACCTCGGGCAACGCGGCGCGCACGATCTGCAGCGCTTCATTGCCGGAGAAGCCGGGCATGCTCAGGTCGGACAGCACGATATCCGGCGCGGCGCGCTCGAGCGCCTCACGCAGTTCCTGCGCGCTCTCGACCCGCTCGAAGCTCGCCTCCAGGCCAGCGTCGAGCATCTGCTCGCACATCAGTTCGGCGTCTTCCGGCGAATCCTCGATCAGCAGGATCCGCAGCGCACCCAGGGCGGGGCCGGTCAGCGGCATGGGCTTACTCGATCTCCGGTGCCTGGTTGATCAAGCCCCAGAACTTGCCCAGGGTCTGCACGGCGCCGAAGAACTGGTCCACGTCCACCGGCTTGACCACGTAGGCGTTCACGCCCATGTCCCAGCTGCGCGCCAGATCGCTTTCCTCGCGCGAGGACGACAGGATCACCACCGGCAGCCGCTTGAGCTCCTCGGTGTTGCGGATTTCCTTGAGCACTTCCAGCCCATCCATGCGCGGCATCTTGATATCCAGCAGCAGCACGGCCGGCAGGCCTTCATCGCGGTTGGCGAAGGCGCCACGGCGCAGCAGGTAATCCATCGTTTCCACGCCGTCTTCGACGTGCACGATCGGGTTGGCCAGGCGGGCCTCCTTCAATGCGTCGATGGCCATCTCGGCGTCGGCGGGGCTGTCCTCGGCAAGGAGGATGGTACGGAGAGCGGTCATGCGGCGGAGCCCTTGTTGATTGCGTCGAGCGCGGGTGGAAGAACGAAGTGGAACGTGGCGCCCTGATCGACCGCCGACTCGGCCCAGATACGGCCCCCGTGGCGGGTCAACACCCGGCGGACACTGGCCAGGCCGATGCCCGTGCCGGGGTAGTCACTGGCCTTGTGCAGCCGTTGGAACACCCCGAACAGCTTGCCGGCGTAAGCCATGTCGAACCCGGCGCCGTTGTCGCGCACGGTGAACAGATGGCTGCCGTCCGGCTGCAGTTTGTAGTCGACCTCGATCCGGGCCGGCTCGCGGTTGGAAGAATACTTGATCGCGTTGCCGAGCAGATTCAGCCAGACCTGCCGCATCATGTTTTCATCGGAAACAATGATCGGCAGCGGCGCGATCTTCCAGTCGATATGGTGCGGCACCCCGCTGCTCTCCGACTCGCTCTGCTGGTTGGCATCGAGCATGGCGCGGGTGTCGGCCACCAGCGACTGCATGTCCACGGCCTGCAGCCGCATCGCCGCCCGGCCGAGGCGCGAATAGACCAGCAGGTCGTCGATCAACGCGGCCATGCGTTTGGCCGAATTGGAAATCACGCCAAGGTAATGGAGCGACTTCTCGTCCGCGCCCTCGCCCAGGTGGCGGGTCAGCTTGTCCGAGAAGCCGGCCACGTGGCGCAGCGGCGCGCGCAGATCGTGCGAGACGGAGTAGCTGAATGCTTCCAGTTCGCGGTTGACCTCGGAGACCTGCTCGACCTTCCCTTCCAGCTGGCGATTGAGCTCTTCCACCCGCAGCTGCACGGCGCGCTGGACGGTGACATCGCTGACCGTCATCAGCACCACTTCGTCGTCCTTGTCGGGCAACGGCATGCGCCGCGCGTTGATGAGCATGATGCGCACCACGTCATCGGCGGTGCGCTGTTCGTGCTCGTAGTCCCACAGCTCGCGGCCGCGCAGCAGCACATCGGTCAGACGCTGGCGGACCACCGCATCGGCCCAGGCACCGTCGCCGATGCTGTCCAGCGGCAGCCCCTCGGGCGACGTCTCCTCGTCCAGCCCATACAGTTCGGCGAACGCGGGGTTGTGCATCTGTACCCGCAAGCTGCGGTCGAGCAGCACGATCGGTTCGCGCACGGTATGCAGCACCGAGGCCGCGCGCTCGGCCGCGCGCAGCGAGGCACGTTCAGCGGAGAGGCGATGGCGGATCTGCCGCTGCAACAGCCACAGCACCAGGCCGAGCAACAGCAACTGCACCACCAGCGCCGACCAGGAGACGAACTCGCCCTGCCGCTGCTGTGCGGCAAACAGCGTTGAGCGCTGCTTGAGCAGCTGTTCCTCGGTGGCCTGGAGTTCTTCCACCAGGCTGCGGATCGGGTAGCGCGTGGTCAGGTCGGCCACCAGCTGGCGCTGATCGGCATCGGGCGAGGAACGGGCCAACTGCTTGGCCAGTTCCATCCGGCGCTCGAGCATGGACTGGATGCGACCGATCCGGACCAGCTGATCGGGATTGTCCCGGGTCAGTTCCGCCAACCGCGCCAGCCGCCCCGGAATGTCGTCGGCCTGGGCCAACCGCTCACGCAGGCCGGGGGCATCGATGCCCTTGGACATCGTCAACGCCGCGGATTCCACATCGCGGACATCGGCCTGCAGCTGGTAGACCGCCACCCCGACATCCTGGGTATGGGTGACCCAGTTCATCGCATCGATGTTGTCATTGGCCAGCTTGCGCAGGGTGAGCCACGGCACCACGATGATGGCTACCGCCGCCAGGGCCAAGGCCGGCAGACGCCAGCGGTCCCAGATTTGATCACTGAACACCAGCGCCATAGTCCCTCTTCAGCTCGATGCCATCGACGACCCGGCCCAGGCGGCAGCGCCGGCCCGCGCAGCCCATCGGCAATGGCGAAGCGGTGAATATACTCCACCCCTTTGTGAATACGGGGCAGGCGGCCTGCAAAAAAAAGAGCGCGCCCGAAGGCGCGCCCTGTTCAGAGATGCAGCGGTGGGGCTCAGCGTGCGGCGGTCGCAGCCACCTTCAGGTTGGCAGCATCGACGCGCTTGACGCCCTTGATCTGCTGGGTCACGCGCACCGCCTTGTCATGTTCGGCCTGGCTGGCCACGGTCCCGGTCAGGGTGACGACGCCATTGACGGTCTCCACCTTCACTTCGGTACCCGGGACGTTCTTGCTGGTCAGCAGGTCGGTCTTGACCTTGGTGGTGATCCAGCTGTCGGTGACCGGCTCGGCCGAGTCGTGCTTGTCGGCGTGGGTCATCGCGGCATGATCGGTGGTCTTCGGCGGATCCTTGGCCATGGCAGTCGAGGTGCCCAGCACCATGCCCAGGGCCAGCGAAGCAGCAAGCAGATTACGGGTCGTGTTGGTCATGTTCGAATTCCTTTGCGGATGTGCAGCCAGTGTCCGTGCACGGCCGTGGACAGGACGTGGGCGCCGCATAACGTTGCCGTGAACCACTCAGGTTGGCGCCGGATCGTTCAGATTTCCGCCCCGCGCGCGCAGCCGTTACGCTGTCCTGCCCCGTTATGTTGGAGCGCACCATGGCCGCCACACTTCAGGTCGCCTTGATCGGCTACGGGCTGGCCGGCAGCGTGTTCCATGCGCCGTTGATCCTGCATACGCCAGGGCTTGCACTGCATAGCATCGTCAGCTCGCAACGTGATCGCCTGCTGCGCAGCTTCACCGATGTGCGCATCTGCGATGACCCGCAGGCGGTGTTCGATGACCCAGCGGTGGACGCGGTGGTGATCGCCACGCCCAACGATGCGCATGCACCGCTGGCGCGCGCGGCACTGGCGGCGGGCAAACATGTGCTGGTCGACAAACCCTTCGCGCTGTCCGTGGCGGAAGCCGAATCGGTGGTGCAGGCCGCGCACGACGCGGAGCGTGTGGTCACGGTGTTCCAGAACCGCCGCCACGATGCCGACTTCCTCACGCTCAAGCAGGTGATCGACAGCGGCAGTATCGGCCACGTCGCCGAATGCCATTCCCACTTCGACCGCTTCCGCCCGCAGGTGCGCGAGCGCTGGCGCGAAAGCGATGCGCCCGGCAGCGGGCTGTGGATGGATCTGGGGCCGCACCTGCTGGACCAGATGCTGCAGCTGTTCGGCTGGCCCGGCGCGATCAGTGTGGACCTGATGGCGCAGCGCGAACACGCGCTCGGCAACGACTACTTCCATGCGGTGCTGCATTACCCCCGGCATCGCGCGATCCTGCATGCCGGCTCGCTGGTGGCCGCCTCCGGTCCGCGCTTCATCGTGCATGGCGATGCCGGCAGCTATCTGAAGGACGGGCTGGACGTGCAGGAGGATCAGCTGCGGCGAGGCATTGCCCCGGGCGCCCCGGGCTGGGGACTGGACCCGCAGCACGGTCATCTGGTGCGGATCGATGCCGACGGGCACACCCGGCGCAGCACCGTGGACAACATGCCCGGCGATTACCGGGCGTTCTATGCAGCCTTCCGCGATGCAATGCTGGGCGTGGGCGAAGCGCCGGTCAGCACTGCGCAGGCGCTGCAGCTGATGCGCCTGCTGGATGCGGGCGCAGAGAGTGCACGCAGCGGGCGGCGGGTGACCCTTTGAATCGGTCACGCCAGCCCACGTAGCTCCACGCCATGCAGGAATGCGGGCCGGACGATGGGGTTCGGCCGGCCCGCATCGATCCGTGTTACGTGGTCTTGATCGCGTGACCGCCGAACTCGTTGCGCATCGCCGCCAGCAGGCGGTCGCTGAAGGAATTCTTCTCGCGCGAGCGCAACCGTTCGAGCAGTGACAGCGTGATCACCGGGGCCGGCACATCCAGATCGATCGCCTCGGCGACGGTCCAACGGCCTTCGCCGGAGTCTTCGACGTACGGTGCGATGCCATCCAGCTGCGGGTTGCGGCCCAGTGCATCGGCACTGAGATCGAGCAGCCACGAACGCACCACGCTGCCGTGCTGCCAGGCCTTGGCCACCTGCGCCAGATCGAGGTTGAACCCGGTCTTGTGCTGCATCAGCGCGAAGCCTTCCGCGTAGGCCTGCATCATCCCGTACTCGATGCCGTTGTGGACCATCTTGCAGAAGTGCCCTGCCCCGCTCGGCCCCACATGCGCCCAGCCACGGTCCTCGCCCGGCGCCAGGGTGCGGAAGATCGCCCCGATCCGTTCGACCGCCGCCGTGTCACCGCCGATCATCAGGCTGTAGCCCTCCTGCAGGCCCCACACGCCGCCGCTGGTGCCACAATCGATGTAGGTCACGTCTTCGCCCTGCAGCTGTTCGCTGCGGCGCATGGAGTCCTTGTAGTACGAGTTGCCACCGTCGATCACCACATCGCCCTCGGACAGATGCGGCGAGAGTGATGCCAGGGTCTGGTCGACCACGCCGGCCGGCACCATCAGCCACACCACGCGCGGGACCGGCAGCGCGGCGAGCGTCTCGGCGATCGAGGCACTGACCTCGAACCCACGCGCGGCCGCCGCGCTGCGGGCGGCCTCACCCGGATCGACGCCGATCACGTGGTGGCCGCCACGGTGCAGCCGCTCGGCCATGTTCGCGCCCATGCGGCCCAGCCCGATCATTGCAATATCCATGAATCACCTTTGCTCTGTTGTCGTGTTGTCTTGCGGGAACGCTGACGGCGGGGAATCGCACTGGCGAAGGCGTGCGTCGATCCAGCGCCGATACAGCGTGGTATGCAGGTTGTGCAGCCCCAGTTCGATCGCGAACGGTGTACGCGGATTGCGATCGAGCAGGCGTGCGATGTGGTACCCGATAGGACGTATACCCCGAGGATGCACGTAAATCAGGAACCCCTGGTAGAACGGATCGTCCAGCAAGGCATCCAGTTCCTTCAGCAGCGGTTGCTGCTCGGCCGGCACCTCGCGCCGCCAGATCGGATCGCGCTCGATCAGCAGCCGCTCGAACCGGCGCGGCCCCGGGCCCGGCATGCGCTGGGCCAGCGCCCAGATGCGCCGGTTGATCTGGTCGTAGTAG
>DMZT01000110.1:0-953 GCA_003484865.1 Stenotrophomonas sp. | reverse complement strand
CCCTCGTGCTCGCGCAGCGCGCGTGCCGCCGCATCGCTGACATCGACCACCACGAAGTTCTCGGCCTGGTTGTTGATGTCGTCCAGGTACTTCCGCTCGAACACGTGCTCGATGAAACCGGGCGTGCCGACGAAGGCCTGCCGCCCGCGCAGGGCGGTCTGCTTCGCCTTGCCATCGGCCAGGAACTCACCGGCGTGCCGGCCGAGCAGGATGCTGTCGGTCTCGTGCAGGGTCAGGAAGGTGCCGATGGAGAGCTCATCGGCCGAGAACTCGCGATCGAACGCGGCATCGCCGTACAGCTCGCGCTGGGTCGCCAACTGCGCGACCTGGCGGCCGACCCCGCATTCGGCCCGTACGCGGCCCTCGTAGAAGGTCTGCAGTGCCGCGCTGTTGGCCTCGGCCGGCTGATAGCCGCGACCGAAGCTGCGGAAGCGCTCCCAGCCCTTGGCCTGCGCGCCGCCTGCACCGAAACCGATCCAGCCCAGCTGCAGTGCCGAGAAGCGGAAGCCATCGTTGTCCTGCAGCGCGGTCGTCGCGCGGCGCGTGGCGGCGCCAAGCTGGAAGGCATACGCGCAGACCGTGGCCGGGTCATCGAACAATGTGGGCAGCCAGGCCTGCCGCTGCGCCGCCGACCACTGGCGCGGCAGCTGCACACGCAGGTCGCCGGCGCTCTGGGCCTGGCGCAGATCGGCACGTTCGCAGACCGGACCACCGTGCACGACCGGCGCGGCGATATCAGCGGCGTCGACCTGCCAGCCGAGATCCTCGAGCACGCCCTGCGCGCAGGAGGCGGCGCTCCACGCGCTGGTCGCCGGGATCAGCCCCAGCAGCGCGGCGAGCGCACAGCGATGCCAGCGCCGCGATCCTGCTGCCATGACCTGCCCCACCCCCGCCCGATCAGCGCAGCGATGCCGGGGTATCGCTCACCACCTCGGCAGGCGCCGACTCGACGG
>DMZT01000188.1 GCA_003484865.1 Stenotrophomonas sp. | reverse complement strand
AGCCGGCGCGGCCACCCCGGTTTCGTCGTCGGCCCACTCCGTTTCCAGCCCGGCGGTCAGCGAGCCCAGCCCGACCATCAGGCCCAGCGTCGCCGCGCCCAGTGCCGCGATCGAGATACGGCGGAGAGCTTCGCCACGGGCACCGGCCTCGACACGGGCCTCCATGTCGCCCGGCAGGTAGGGTTTCAGCAACGGCCACAGCAGCGGGCCATCGAGGACCTCGACGCTCTGTTTTTCAGCGGCGATGCGTCCATCGCGCTCGACCTTGCCCTCGGTGATCAGGATGCCGCCACGCGCACCGGCCAGGCGCGCGGCGGCGCCCAGTTCGTTCACCGCCGCCGTGCCGATCCGGTAGGCGCGCCCATGCTTGCAGGAGAGCAGCCAGCGCTGCGGCCCGTCGTGCATCAGGAAATCGCTACGGGGTTCGCGGCTGTCCACGGCCTCGTCCGGCACGTCCTGCAGCCCGCGCTGCTCGTGCATCGCGCGCCGCACGATCAGGGAAAACTCGCGCCAGTGCATGCCGGCCAAGGCATTCAGGCCGAGCTGGGTCTCCTTGCGCTTCCGTTTGATCAGCCAGAAGTAGGCCGTGGCCAGGAACCAGACGATGAGGGCCAACAGCAGGGCCAGAATCCAGGAGAGCATGCAGGGGGATATGAACAGGGAAGTGCGATAGACAGTTTATATGCGCCTTTGCACGTCAGCGGCGCGTCGTTTTCGAGCCGGTTCGCATCCGGCGGTCACGTCGGTGACGGCCGTCTCACTTTGCGGGGCCTTGCGGTAGCAGCGCCCACAAAAAACCCGCCAATCCAGAGCCGTGAGGGGAGGGAACAAACGGCGGTGGAAGCGATTGGCGGGTCGATTTCGATTGTCAACAAAGTCGTGCTGCTTTGCAACAAACGTGGTCGGATCAGTTCAGTCAGGCGTCGGAGGTCGGCGACTGGTGCGTACCCGGCGACGGATCGGCCGACGGCGAGGCGTTGCGGGCCTCGGCACGGTTGACCCGGGTGTTGAGCGCATCGATCCGGGCAGTGAGCGCGGCGACATCCTCGGCGGTCGGGATGTGCAGACGCTTCAGCACGCCCTGGACCCGGTCATCGAAGGCCTTCTCGACCTTGTCCCAGGTGCCGCTGGCCTTTTCACGGGCCTCGCCGAGGTGTTCCTCGACATTGTCGCGCCAGCGCGGTGTATCGCCGGTCTGCTCGCGGTTGCGGGCCTCGATGTTCTCGCCTTCCTTGACCAGGTTGTCGAAGACACGGCTGCCTTCGGCCTGCGCACGCCCGAAGGCGCCCAGACCCGCCAGCCATATCTGCTGGGCCGAATCGGTCAGCTTGCGCGAGAAGCGCTCGGCCTGATCCTGCAGCGAGGGCTTCTCGCCGGGGATGCGATCGTCGAAGTCGTTGGGTGAATGCATGGGGCGATCCCTTGGGTGGACACCCTTGGATCGTATGCATCGCCGGCTTCAAGCGGTGTGATGGCCGGCGCCTGTGCAGCGCCGGGCCGGGCGTCGGTTCAGCCGAGCTTTTCCTGCAACACGCGCTGGATCTCGCTTTCCACCATGCCCTTCATGGCCGAGAGCAGGAAGCCGAGCTTGGCGGTGACCTGCACCTGGCCGGGCTGCAGCGCGATCGCGCCGTCCACGCCGGAGCCGCTGAAATTCAACACGTCGCCCACCCAGTTGGACTGCAGACCGAAACGCTCGGACAGTTTGGCGGCGACTTCTTCGATGGCTTTGCGCGCATTTTCGGCGGGCAGGGAGTGGGCGTGACGGATATCGATGGTGGACATACAGCCTCCTGGCGGACAACGGCGCGGATTTGGGCGTGCATTGTGCGCATCCTCAGGCACAACTCCAAGGTCTGCGTCACACTTCTTCTTCCCTGACATTCAACCTGCTAGGCTGCGCCGCGTGCAGAACCTGCTAGTTCACTTTACTCAACGCCAACATCCCGACCAGCCCCTGCGGCCCGGGGTGCAGCGCATCGTGCGTCATGCATCGGGCACCGTCCGGCTTTGCGATGACGCCCCCGGCACCTTGCTGCTGGCCCAGTTCTGCCTGGATGACCGCGGCCTGTGGCTGCAGGTCGCCAACGGCATCCGCGGCATCCACGTCAACGGCCGCCCGGTGCGCCGGATGGCGCTGCTGCGTGCCGGCGACGCCGTCTACGCCGACGGCGTGGAGATGGTGGTGCAGGGCGATTGCGAAGCTGTCGCGCACGCGCCGCCACGCAGCGATGATGGCAGCGACGACCAGCGCCTGTTGCGCGGGGTCGGCGGCCAGCACCACGGGCGCAGCTTCACCCTGGATCGTCCGCGCGTGATCGGGCGGGGGCCGGAGGCGGACATCGTCATCGACGACCCTGCCTTCGCCGAACAGCACGCCCGCCTGGAGCAGCATGGGGAGCGCCTGCTGCTGCGCGACCTGGGCGCCGGCGAGTCCACGCGGGTCAATGGCGTCACCGTTCGCCATTGCTGGCTGCAGCCGGGCGATCAGCTGGTCTTCGATGCCCAGCACCGCTTCGTGCTCGAAGTCCCACACGACGGCCGCAAGCGCATCGTGATCGACGAAGAGGACGACGGCTTCGAGGCACGCCAGCGCCCGGAACCGGTGGCTGCGCCCAAACGGGTGAGCCGCTGGCCGTGGCTGTTGGCCAGTGCGTTGCTGCTGGCCGCAGCGCTCAGCGGCCTGCTCTGGTTCGGGGCGCGGTAAACGTCATCGCATCCGCGCTGACGCCCCGTGATTTGCTACGCAAACCACGGGCCCCCGCGTGACATTGCTTCCAGACCCCG
>DMZT01000091.1:8742-8949 GCA_003484865.1 Stenotrophomonas sp. | reverse complement strand
CGCGGCGACCGGTGCCGGGGCGGGCGCCACCGCCGGCGAGGGTGCCGTCGCAGGCGCGTCGGTGCCTGCATCCACGGGATCGGTTTCGTAGACGACCTCGGCTGGCAGGTCGTCCCAGCTTGGGCGGGATTCGTCCACGGGCGCGGGCATCGCGCCGCTGAGGAGGGGGTCGTTGCGCAGCTCATCGAGCAGGTCGTCGAAGCCTGG
>DMZT01000091.1:0-8426 GCA_003484865.1 Stenotrophomonas sp. | reverse complement strand
AGCAGGTCGTCGAAGCCTGGCGCAGGCGCCGCGAGGGCAGCCTGCACAGGCGCGGCGTCCAGCGCCTGCACCTCCGTGGGGAGCGTCATCGCGCCGCTCAGCAGCGGATCGTTGCGCAGTTCATCCAGCAGGTCGTCGAAGCCTGGCGCGACGGCACTCGCTTCAGCCGCCGGGGCTGCTTTGGTGACGCCCGCGTTGCCGGGGGCAGACTCGGTGTGGACTGCTTCGACTGCGTCGACTGCGGCGAGCGCATCAACCACCTCGACCCCTGCGACGGACACCGGCGCCTCGGCCGGCGCCGGCATCGCGTCGCCGAGCAGCTGCTCCAGGTAGTCGTCGAGGACCCCCGCGGTGTTCATGCCGCGCGCTCCATCTGCTGCGCGTCATCGGCCAGGATCCATTCCAGGGCGCGGCGATAGGCGGCCAGGCCACGCCCGGGGTAATCCTCCGATTGCGGCGGCACGGTGAGGCTGGCGGCGTTGCAGATGCGGGTGTCGACCGGGATCGCGTCTTCCCAGACGCGGTGGCCGTGCTTGTCCTGCATCAGCTTGACGGTTTCGTTGCCGGCGCGGGTGCGGCGGTCGAACAGGGTCGGCAGGATCGACATCGGCAGCGGGCGGCGGCGCGAGCGCTCGACCATTTCGCCGGTGCGGACCATGCCATCCAGGCCGTGCAGGGCCAGCGGCTCGGCCTGGGTCGGGATGATCAGGCGGTCGGCCGCAGCCAGTGCGTTGATCATCAACAGGCCCAGGGTGGGGGCGCAATCGAGCAGGATGTAATCGTGCTGGCCCTGATGGCGGCCCAACGCATTCTGCAGGGCCAGGCCGAGGCCGGGCTGGTTAGCGCTCCGGCGCTCCAGCGTGGCCAGCGCGGCCTGCGCGCAGACGTAGTCCAGGCCCGGGATGTCGCTGCGGTGGGCGAGGGTGGAGAGCTCGGCCGGTGGTGCGGCGAACAGTTCCAGCACGCCCTGCGGCGGCGGATCCAGCGGCACGCCGAAGGCGCGGGTCAGCGACGAATGCGGATCCAGATCGATCAACAGTACGCGGTGGCCCTGCGTGGCCAGACCGCGGCCGAGCGCAAGCGTCGTGGTGGTCTTGCCCACGCCGCCCTTCTGATTGGCAACAGCCCAGATACGCATGCGGTTCACTCCTTCATTGCGGGCGGAACGGCGGCGCCAACGCGGCTGCCGGCCGGCACCGGTGGCAACTGCACCGGTGCGATGGGGGTAACAGGGGTGCCGGCGGCGGTTGCCTGGGTGGCATCGGCCGCCTCGGCATCGGCGCTGAGCCGGTCGGTGATCGGATCGATGCTCTGCGCGGTGTCGGCCAGGATGATCACCATCACCCGCCGGTTGCGGTTGCGGCCTTCGGCGCTGGCATTGTCTTCGCGGGGGCGGAACTGGCCGTAGCCGACCATCGCCAGCCGTGCCGGCTGCAGGCCCTGATCAGCGAACAGATGCACCACGCTGGCCGCACGCCCGGCCGACAGCTCCCAGTTGGAGGGGAACAGCGAGGTGGCGATCGGGATGTTGTCGGTGTGGCCTTCCACGCGCACGCCATTGGGCGCATCGCGCAGCACTTCGGCCAGTTTGGAGAGGGTGTCGCGCGCGTGCACATCCAGCGTGGCCGAGCCGGTCGGGAACAGGATGTCGCTGTTGATCTCCACTTCGATCCACAGCTCGGTGCGGCGCACGGTGATCATGCCGCGTTCGATCAGCGGCGCCAGCGTGGCGGTGAGCTTGTCGGCGATGCCGTTGAGCTGGCGCTCGGCTCGCTGCAGCTGTGCCTGGTTGCGGATCGAGACCGGCATGCGCATCTGCGAGGCCATCGCCGGCAGCAGGGTCGGGTCGTTGCTGGGGGCGGGGGCGGAGGGGCCGATCTTGGTCCCGGCCCTGATCACCGAGGGGCTGTCCCAGCCGCCGCCCTGGACCTGCTGGTTGCCGACCTGCACCGGGTTGATGGTACGCGGCGCGCCACCAAAGGCGGTGGTCAGCGCGTCAGCCATGATCCGGTACTTGCCCTCGTTGAGCGAGGAGATGGCGTACATCACCACGAAGAAGGCGAGCAGCAGCGTCATGAGGTCGGCGTAAGGGATCGCCCAGGCCTCATGGTTGGCATGTTCTTCGTGGTGCTTGCGGCGGGCCATGTCAGTGCAGGAACCCGGACAGGTTGGTTTCGATGTTGCGCGGATTCTCACCCTGAGCGATCGAGATCAGGCCCTCGATGATCATCTCGCGGTCGCGGCTGTTGTGGTGGATCACGCTCTTGAGCTTGGCCGAGACCGGCAGGAACAGCAGGTTGGCCGAGGCGATGCCGTAGATGGTGGCGGTGAAGGCCGCCGCGATGCCGTGGCCGAGCTTGCTCGGATCGGCAAGATTCTTCATCACCGCGATCAGGCCGAGCACCGCGCCGATGATGCCCAGCGTCGGTGCATAGATGCCCATGCCCTCGAACACCTTGGAGGCGGCCAGGTCCTGGCTCTCCTGGCTGCTCAGCTCGATCTCCATCATGTGCCGGATGGTTTCCGGCTCCACGCCGTCCACCAGCAGCTGCAGCCCCTTGCGCAGGAACGGATCGTCCTGGGCGTCGACCTGCGCTTCCAGACCGAGCAGGCCCTGGCGGCGGGCGATGTTGCTCCACTCCACGATCTGCTGGATCAGGTGGCGGCGGTCGCTGCTCGGCGGCAGGATCACCCACTTCACGATCTTGAAGGCGTGCTTGAACACGGCCGGCGAGGTGTGCAGCAGGATCGAGGCGATGGTGCCGACGATGACGATCACGAAGGCGGCCGGCGACCACAGCGACGCCAGACCAGCCCCCTTGAGGATGCTGCCGCCGACCAGTGAGGCCAACGCGAGGAAAAGTCCAATGAGGCTGAGTCTGTCCATGGGTCCGTTATCGGCTTGTGTGAATGGGACTTGAGATGCCGAAGGAATCCGGTGGGGCGGCGGTCACAGTTTTTGGGGGTAAAGCAGCCGACCAACGGTCGGCTCTACCGGCGTCAGCGGAGGCCGTCCACGTCGAGGATCAGCGACATGCGGCCGTCGCCGATCAGGGTGGCACCGGCGTAGCCGCGCAGGCCGCGCAGGGCCTTGGGCAGCGGCTTGATCACCACTTCCTCGCGGCCGCGGACCTGGTCGACCACGAGGCCGAAGCGGGCTTCACCGGCCTGCAGCACCACGATGGTCAGCAGCGAGGACGGCATCGGCTCCACATCCAGCCAGTGACGCAGATCCACCAGGGCCAGCGTGTGCGATTTGCGGTCCAGCACGGCGCGGCCGTCGAACCAGCCCAGGGACGTGTTGGGGGCGTGCAGCACCTCCATCACGCGGGCCAGGGGCAGGGCGTAGACGTCTTCGCCGGCCTGCACCAACAGGGTTGGCAGGATCGCCAGGGTCAGCGGCACGCGGATCATGAAGCGGCTGCCGCGGCCCAGCTCGGACTGGATCTGGATCTGGCCGCTGAGCTCGCGGATGCGGGACTGGACCACGTCCATGCCCACGCCGCGGCCGGAGATGTCGGTGACCTGCTGCTTGGTCGAGAAGCCGGGCAGGAACACCAGGTGCAGGCATTCCTCGCTGCTCAGGCGGGCGGCGGCCTCCGGATCGATCAAGCCCTTCTCGCGTGCTTTCTGACGCAGGCGTTCGGGGTCGATACCCGCGCCGTCGTCCTGCACTTCGATGCTGACGTAGTCGCCTTCCTGCTGGGCCGACAGGCGCACGTGGCCACTGCGTGGCTTGCCCTGGGCCTCGCGCAGGTCCGGCATTTCCACGCCGTGGTCGATCGCGTTGCGGACCAGATGGACCAGCGGATCGGCCAGCGCTTCGACCAGGTTGCGGTCCAGCTCGGTTTCCGCGCCGATCAGCTCAAGCTCGACCTCCTTCTTCAGCGAACGCGCGACATCGCGTGCCACCTTGGGGAAGCGCGAGAACACCTTGCCGACCGGCTGCATGCGGGTGCGCATGACCGCCGACTGCAGGCGCGCGGTGGCGATGTCCAGCGTGGAGACCGCGCGGTCCAGTTCTTCATCGTGCAGGCGCGCACGCAGAGTCTTGAGCCGGTTGCGGGAGAGCACCAGCTCGCCGATCAGGTTGACGATCGCATCCAGGCGTTTGGTGTCCACGCGCACGGTGTGTTCGGCTTCGGCGAGCGGCTTGGCCGGGGCCGGCTTGGCGCTCGGCGCGGCCGGCGCAGCCACGGCGCGCGGTGCAGCCACCGGCGCGGCGGCAACGGCCTTGGCACCAGGAACGGCGCCACCGTGCAGCTGGTCCAGCAGGGCTTCGAACTCGTCCTCGCCGATCAGGCCGTCATCTTTTTTCGGGGCCGCGATGGCGATCGGTGCGGCGCCGCCGTGCAACTGGTCGAGCAGCGCCTCGAACTCATCATCGGTGATCATCTCGCCGCCGCTGCTGGCCGTGGCGGTGGCCGCAGGCGCCGGCGAGGCCGGCCCGTTGACGTCGAACTGGGCGATCAGCTCCGGCGGGGCATAGCCCGGCTCGGTCCCGGCCGAGACCGAGTCCAGCATCGACTGCAGGTAATCCAGCGATTGCTGGGCTGCATCGAAGTGGTGAGCCTGCAGCGTGGCCTGGCCGGAGCGGGCCATGCCGAGGGTTTCCTCGGCCGCGTGGCACAGCTCGACCATCGCCTGGATGCCGAGGAAGCCGGCACCGCCCTTGAGCGTGTGGAAGCCACGGAACACGGCGTTGAGCTGGTCGGCATCCTGGGGCGCCTGCTCCAGCGACACCAGCTGTTCGCCGAGGCGATCCAGGATTTCCTGGGCCTCGAGGATGAAGTCGGCAGCGATATCGTCTGGCACAGCACTCATGAGCGTTACAGTCCCAGGTCCGAGAGCAGGTCGTCGGCGTCGTTCTGTGACACCGCGTGGCGATCCAGGCCATTCACGGCCGGGCCGGCCAGGCCGTTGGTGTCGCGCTTCTTGTCGTCTTCCTGCGGGGGCAGGCCCAGCGCACCGAAGCCCTCATGCACGCGACGCACGATCCCGACCACGCGGCGGATGATCTGCCCGGTAAGGTCCTGGTAGCTCTGGGTCAGCGCGATTTCGGTGAGGTTGTGGCGGATCCGGTCCAGCTGCTGGCCCTGGTCGGGCGTCAGCCCATTGGCGCGCAGCTGTTCGGTGAGCGAGCGACATTCCTCGGCCAGGTCCAGGGTGCGGTGGGTGGCCTGTTCGGTCATCGCCACCACGTGGTCCAGGCGCGCGCAGGCATCATCCAGCTCGCCGGCTTCGCTGGGCAGGCTGGGGAGTTCGCCCAGGGCCTGGCCAAGCTCGCGGGCCAGGCGGTTCAGGCCGGCCATCATCGGCTGCGTGCGCAGCGCGGCGAGGGCGTCGATTTCCCGGCGCCAACCGGCTTCGTCACCGCTTTCCAGCGCGGCCAGGGCGTCCTGCAGGCGCTGCACCAGCGCGGATTTGTCGCTCAGGGTGTCCATCAGGCGCTCGCCGCCAGGCGTTCGAAGATCTTGCCGAGCTTTTCTTCCAGGGTCTGGGCGGTGAACGGCTTGATGATGTAGCCGTTCACGCCGGCCTGGGCCGCTTCGATGATCTGCTCGCGCTTGGCTTCGGCGGTCACCATCAGCACCGGCAGCGTCTTGAGTTTGGCGTCGGCACGCACCGCCTTGAGCAGGTCGATGCCGGTCATCACCGGCATGTTCCAGTCGGTGACCACGAAATCGAACGGCTGGCTCTGCAACATCGCCAGCGCCGCATGCCCGTCCTCGGCTTCGGCCGTGTTGGTGAAGCCCAGATCGCCCAGCAGGTTCTTGACGATACGACGCATGGTCGAGAAGTCGTCGACGATCAGGATACGCATGTTCTTGTTCAAAGCACTTTCCTCGATTTCAATGGTTCTCGAGGCCGGCGTCTGCCGCCTCGAAGATCTTCAGCCGGCCCCGCAGGCGCAGCACGGCCTGGCCATGGATCTGGCACACGCGCGATTCGCTGACACCCAACACGGCGCCGATCTCTTTCAGGTTCAGTTCCTGCTCGTAGTACAGCGACAGCACCAGCTGTTCGCGCTCGGGCAACAGGCCGATCGCGTTGCCCAGCTCACGCCCGAACTCACCGCGTTCCAGCACCTGCTGCGGGGTCGGGCCGCCTTGGGCGACGGTGTCCAGTTCTCCCTGGTCCTCGATCCGCGATTCCAGGCTCAGCACCTGGCCCCGCGATGCGTCTTCCATCAGGCGCAGGTAATCGGGTAGCGGCATGTCCATCGCGGCGGCCACTTCGGTGGCGCTGGCGGCACGGCCGGTGCTCTGCTCCAGGCGACGGATGGTCGCGGCGGCATCGCGGGCGCGGCGGTGCACCGAGCGCGGCACCCAGTCGCCACGGCGGATCTCGTCGATCATCGAACCGCGGATGCGGATCGAGGCGTAGGTTTCAAACGAGGCGCCCTGGTCGGCGTCGTAGCTGCGCGAGGCCTCGATCAGGCCCATCATGCCGGCCTGGATCAGGTCGTCGACCTCCACGCTGGCTGGCAGACGTGCCGCCAGATGGTGGGCGATGCGGCGGACCAGATCCGAGTGCTGGGCAATGCACTCGTTGGCCGCGGTGCGCTGGACCTCTTTGTATTGTGCTGCGCCCTTCATACCGTCACCCCGCGTTGCTTGAGGATGCGTTCCAGGAAGAACTCGACGCCGCCACGCGGCTCGGTCGGGGCCTGCCAGCGGGCGGTGCGGCGCGCGATCTCGGTCAGCGCCAGGGCGGCCGGGCTGGACGGGTAGGCCTTCACCACCGGCTGCTGGCGCTGCACCGACAGGCGCAGCCAGTCATCCTGCGGCACGCAGCCCAGGTAGTTCAGCGAGACATCGGCGAGGAACTTCTCGCAGACGCGGCTCAGCTTTTCGTACAGCACGCGGCCTTCGTTCGGGTCGCGGACCATGTTGGCCACCACCTGGATGCGGTCCACGCCGCGCTCGCGCGAGAGCACCTTGATCAGCGCGTAGGCGTCGGTGATCGACGCCGGCTCATCGCAGACCACCACCACGGTGTCCTGTGCGGCCTGGCAGAAGGTCAGCACGCCATCGGTGATGCCGGCGGCGGTATCCACGATCATGATGTCCAGCTCGCGCTCGAGCTCGGAGAACACGTTGACCAGGCCGACGTGCTCCGCCGGCTGCAGCTCGGCCATGTGGCGACGGCCGGAGGCGGCCGGGACCACCAGCACGCCGCCGGGGCCTTCGATGATCACTTCTTCCAGCGTGCAGCGCCCGGCGACGAGGTCGGCCAGGGTCACCTTCGGCTGCAGGCCGAGGATCACATCGATGTTGGCCAGGCCGAGGTCGGCGTCCAGCAGCAGCGTGCGCTTGCCCATGTCCGCCAGCGCCACGGCCAGATTGGCCGAAACGTTCGTTTTGCCCACGCCGCCCTTGCCGCCGGTGACGGCGATGGTGCGGACCGGGCCCAGCGGCTGGCTTCGGGTAGCCGACAACGGGAAGGTCTTGGTCAGCTTGGCATACTCACGCGACGGCATGGTTCAACTCCGGGTTGCAGGGCATATCGGCCGCGCGGCGCAAATCTTCAAGGCGAAGTACAAGATTGGCCGCACTGGCACGGTGCAGGTCTTCAGGAACGTCCTGGCCGTCGGTGACCCAGGTGATCGGCAGGCGGTGATCCACGGCCACCGAAAGGGCGGTACCGAAGCGGCCGGTTTCGTCCAGCTTGCTCAACACCACGCCCTGCGGGTTGGCGGCGCTGAAGCGGCGCACCACCTCGTCCATGTCGCCGAAGCTGGTGTTGGCCGGCAGCACCAGCAGTGTGCGGATCTGCTCGGCGGCGCGCAGCCACTGCAGCTGGGCGGCCAGGGCGCGGTCGCGCGGGCCCAGTCCAGCGGTGTCGATCAGGACCAGCTTGTAGTCCTTCAGCCGCTCCAGCAGCTGGTTCAGATCACTGCCGCTGCTGGCCTCGTGGACGGCGATGCCGAGCTGGCGGCCGAAGCCGTACAGCTGCTCGCGGGCGCCGATGCGGCAGGTATCGGTGGTGACCAGGGCCACGTCGCGGGCGGCATGCGCCTCGGCGAAACGCGAGGCCAGCTTGGCGATGGTGGTGGTCTTGCCGGCGCCGGTCGGGCCGACCAGGGCGATCACGCCGCCGGCTTCAAGCGGGTCGACCGGGGCGATCGGCAGCTTCTTGGAGAGCAGGCCGAGCATCAGGCCGCGGCCACGGTGGGCCTCGGTATCCAGCGGAATCTGCATGGCCACGTCGCGGCTGATGCCGGCGTCGAAGCCGTACTCGTCCATCAGGTCCAGCGCGGCGGCGCGGACCGGCGAGCCGCGCAGGCGCTCATCGGTGAACCGGTGCATCTCACGCTCGATGACATGGCGCATGCCGGCCACTTCATGGCGCAGCTGGCGGATTTCTTCGTCGTCGCGCTGGATGACCGTCAGTTCCGGCACGCTCGCCACGACCGGTGCCGG
>DMZT01000348.1 GCA_003484865.1 Stenotrophomonas sp. | reverse complement strand
GCCAGCGCCGGCGCGGCCGCGTATCGCCCCGGCGATGACCTGCGCGAGGCCTACCGGCGTGCCGATGCGGCGATGTACCGGGCCAAGTACGCCGGGGGCGGGCGCCTGTTGCGCGCCGAGGACTGAATGCGCGAACCGCCACGCATGGCCTGCGCGGGCGTCGGGGACAGGGGGTAAACTGGTCGTTTCACCCTGATCGGTCCCGTTCATGCGATCTCCGTTCCTGTTGATTCCCCTGGCCGTCGCCCTGGCGTCCGGCTGCTCCAAAGAACCGGCGGCTCCGACCGTCGATCCCACTGCCACCGCCCCGGCGAGCACTGCCATGAAAGCCGACAGCCGCAGCCACGATGAAAGTTCGTACGCCGAGCCGGACAAGGTCGTCGTCAAGGACATCGCGCTGGACCTGAAGCTGGATTTCGACAGCAAGCAGATCGGCGGCACCGCGACCTACACGCTGGAGTGGAAGGACAAGGCCGCCAAGCAGCTGGTGCTGGACACCCGCGAGCTGACCGTGGAGAAGGTCGAGGCGATCGCCGCCGACGGCAAGGCTGCACCGCTGCCGTTCGTGCTGGCACCGGCCGACAAGGTGTTCGGCAGCAAGCTGAGCATCGAGACGCCGGATCAGCCGGCCAAGGTCGTGATCACCTATCACACCGCACCGACCGCCTCGGGCCTGCAGTGGCTGGAGCCGTCGATGACCGAGGGCAAGAAGCTGCCCTTCATGTTCAGCCAGTCCCAGGCCATCCACGCCCGTTCCTGGGTGCCGCTGCAGGACACGCCGAGCGTGCGCTTCACCTACAGCGCGCATGTCACCTCGCGCCCGGACGTGATGGTGCTGATGAGCGCCGACAACGATCCCAAGGCCGCGCGTGATGGTGATTACACCTTCAAGATGCCGCAGCCGATCCCGTCCTACCTGCTGGCCATCGCCGCCGGCGACCTGGTGTTCGAGCCGATCTCCGGCCGCTCCGGCGTGTGGGCCGAACCGACCATGGTCGGCAAGGCCGCCAAGGAGTTCGAAGACACCGAGAAGATGATCGGCGCTGCCGAGAAGCTCTACGGCGAATACCGTTGGGGCCGCTACGACATGCTGGTGCTGCCGCCGTCGTTCCCGTTCGGTGGCATGGAAAACCCGCGCCTGACCTTCGCTACCCCGACCGTGATCGTCGGCGACAAGTCGCTGGTCTCGCTGGTGGCCCACGAACTGGCACACAGCTGGTCGGGCAACCTGGTGACCAACGCCAGCTGGAAGGACATCTGGCTCAACGAGGGCTTCACCACCTACGTGCAGGGCCGCATCACCGAGGCGCTGTACGGCCAGGAAATGGCCGAGATGGAGCGCGAGATCGACCAGAACGATCTGCTCGCCGAAGTGAAGGACATGAGCGCGGCCGACCAGGCCCTCGCCCTGCCGCCGCTGAGCGAGCGTGACCCGGACGAGGCATTGAGCCAGGTCGCCTACGTCAAGGGCGCCTGGTTCCTGCAGTTCCTGGAACAGCGCTTCGGCCGCGAAACCTTCGATCCGTTCCTGCGGGGCTGGTTCGATGACCATGCCTTCCAGAGCGCGAACACCGACCAGTTCGTCGAGTACCTGAAGAAGAACCTGCTGTCCAAGAAGCCCGGCGCCGTCAGCGACGCCGAGCTGAAGGCATGGCTGGACGAGCCGGGCATTCCGTCGTTCGCGACCAAGGCCCGCTCGCGCAACTTCTCCATCGTCGATACCGCCCGCATCGCCTGGCAGGGCAGCAACACGCTGCCCAACGCGCAGATCACCGGCGAGTGGGGCACCCAGGAATGGGTGCACTTCATCGACGGCCTGGGCAAGACCCTGCCGGTGGAGAAGCTGGCCGCGCTGGACAAGGCCTACCACTTCACCGGTACCGCCAACGGCGAGATCGCGATGCGCTGGTATCCGTTGACGATCCGCAGCGGCTACAGCGAAGCGAACGAAGCCGCCGGTGCGTTCATCGAGCGCGTCGGCCGTCGCAAGCTGATCATGCCGATCTACGCCGAACTGGTGAAGACACCGGAAGGCCTGGCCTTCGCCAAGGCCGCCTTCGCCAAGGCCAAGCCGGGCTACCACCCGATCACCACGGGCTCGGTGCAGGACATGCTGGACAAGGCCGAGGCGGGCACGGCCAAGCCGTAATCGCCAGACGCATCGGTTGAACGAAAAACGGCGGGGAAACCCGCCGTTTTTTTATGCCTGGGCGCCGGCGCTCACACCGCGCGGACCGCCAGGAACATGTCCACGCAGTCGTGCATCACCTGCTGCTGCTGTGCCGGCGTGAGCGGTGGCTGGCCGAAGGTGATCTGCGGCCAGAACGCAAAGGCCTTGAGCATCGCCTGCAACTGGTGCGCGGCGTCGGCCGGCGGCATGTCCGTGCGCAGCCGGCCATCGGCCTGGGCCGCGCGGATCCAGCCGGTCAGGCCTTCTTCCTTCTCGGCCAGCTTGTCCATCATCGCGCGCGCGCGCTCGGGGGCATGGACCAGTTCGGCCATCGCGACCCGGGACAGATCGATGAAGCCTGGGTCGTCGAGCAGGTGCATCTTGCGCGCCGCGAACAGCAACAGTTGATCGCGCAGCGGCCGTGCCGGGTCGTAGGGCACGACAGCCAGCGCCTGGCTGGCCTCGAACAGCTGCCACAGGATGGCGGTGAACAACTCGTCCTTGCTGGCGAAGTGGTTGTACACGGTGCGCTTGGACACCTCGGCCGTGGCCGCGATGCGATCCATGCTGGTGCCGGCAAAGCCGAATTCGCGGAACTCGGCCACCGCGGCGCGGAGGATGGCCTCGCGTTTACGGTCGGTGAGGCGGCTGGGACGGTCGGGGGCGCTCATGCGGATTATTTTACACCGTTCAGTTTACTTTTCGGAAAAGGCAAGTAAACTCGCCGGTGTACTTTCCAGGGCAAGCCCCGCATGAAACGTCGCCTGCCTCGATTCCTCCTCCTTCTGACGGTGTTGATCGCCATGTCCATTGGCCTGTTGACCTGCGGTGCCCGCCCGGCGGCCGCCTATGACCAGTCGCCGCAATTCGGCGACGGGCACTTCCACAATCCCGCAGGCAAGAGCGCGCTGGGCTTCGTCGGCACGCTGGGCGTGATGTGGAAAATGCTGTTCGAAAAGCCCGCCGACGCCACTCCGCTGGCCCCGATTCCGGTGCAGGCGCTGAGCCGCCAGGCCCTGCTCGACGCGCCCGACGACAGCCTGTGGCGACTGGGTCACTCGACGATGCTGATGAAGCTGGACGGCCATTTCTGGCTGACCGACCCGGTCTTCGCCGAACGTGCCTCGCCGATGTCGTTCATGGGCCCCAAGCGCTTCCATGCGCCGCCGCTCACCATCGACGAACTGCCGCCCATCACCGGCGTGATCATCTCCCACGACCACTACGATCACCTCGACCACGATGCCATCCTCGCGCTCGCGCCCAAGGTGCAGCACTTCGTCACCGCGCTCGGCGTTGGCGACCGCCTGATCGGGTGGGGCGTACCGGCCGCGAAGGTCGTGCAGCTGGACTGGTGGCAGGACACCCGCGTGGAGGGCCTGAAAATCGTCGCGACCCCGGCCCAGCACTTCTCCGGCCGCACCCTCGCCGACGGCAACCGCACGCTGTGGGCGTCGTGGGTGATCGACACCGGGCGTACCCGGATCTTCTTCAGCGGCGACACCGGCTACTTCGACGGCTTTGCCCGCATCGGCGAGCGCTACGGCCCGTTCGACCTGACCATGATCGAGACCGGTGCCTACGATGCGCAGTGGCCGGATGTGCACATGCAGCCCGAACAGAGCCTGCAGGCGCATCTGGACGTGCGTGGCAAGGTAATGATGCCGATCCACAACGGTACCTTCGACCTCGCGTTGCATCCGTGGACCGAACCGTTCGAACGCATCACCGCGCTGGCGCAGGAACAGGACGTGGCGCTGACCGCGCCGCACATGGGCGAACGCCTGGATATCCGCAGGCCGGCACCGTCGACCCAGTGGTGGCGCGAAGGACAGCCGACAACGAAGTGAGATCGGCACCGTGCGGCTCCGCACCGGCATGACGCGCTTGGCGATAAAGTAGGCTCAGGCGCCCGGCGCGTCATCGTCCAACACGGAGCACGCAATGAAACGACTGATCCTGGTAGCGGCCTGCGCCTTCGCGCTGGCGGCCTGCAGCAACCCCGAGGCCGAGCGCCAGGCGCAGGAAGCCGCCGCGGCTGCCGCCAAGGCGCAGCAGGAAGAAAAGGCCGAAGGCGTAGCCAAGCAGTACGACATGGCGGTCGCCGCGCAGGATTGGGAGCGTGCCCGCATCCACGGTGGCTCGCTGCTGGACCAGTACAAGGACACCGACGTCGCCGCCCGGATCGAACCGGGCTATGCCGAGGTCAAGGCCAAGGCCGAGGCCGCGCGCGAGACGCGCCGTCTGCAGGCCCTGTGGCAGTACAACCAGATCCCGGTGGGCACCAAGGGCATCCAGTCCTCGGCGCAGATCTACAGCAAGGAGCGCGTGGACGTGGATGGCAGCGGTGCCAAGCCGGTGCAGCTCGTGTTCCGCGATCATCCCGAATGGAAGCGCCATGCGTACCTCGTGCTGCAGGCCGGCGATTTCCGCTGCCCGAAGTGCCAGGTCAAGGTGACCGTCGACGATGGCAAGCCGGTGTCCATGGCCGCCTGGCGGCCGGATACCGATGAAGCGATCGCGATGTTCATCACCGACCAGAAAGCGCTGTGGAACCTGGCGCGCAAGGCCAAGGTGATCAGCATCGAGTTCCCGGTCAAGGCCGGTGGTACGCGCACGGCCGTGTTCGAAACCGGTGGTGTGGATGCCAGCCGCATGCCGCAGTGGTGGAAGTGAGCGGCCTGCCGGCGATCCGTCACTGGGTGTTCGACATGGACGGTACGCTGACCGTGGCGGTGCACGATTTCCAGCGCATCAAACGTGACCTTGCGATTCCCCCGGACGACGACATCCTCACCCATCTGGCGGCGCTGCCGGCCGAGGAGGCCGCGGCCAAGCATGCGTGGTTGCTCGCACACGAACGTGCGCTGGC
>DMZT01000352.1 GCA_003484865.1 Stenotrophomonas sp. | reverse complement strand
GGGTGATGCCGGCCAGCGGCCGGCACGACGGGTGATGGCGCGAACGTTTACGGTAGTGCCGGCCGCTGGCCGGCAACCCGCCCACCCGTCAGTCCAGGAACCGCGCCGCCTGCTCCGGTGTCGGCAGGAAACACGTGTCGTGACGACCGAACCACCGATACCGGTTGCGCGCCAGCGCGCGATAGGCGCGGTCGCGCAGCCTGCGGGGCAGCCAGCGCAGCACCTGCACCAGACGCCATGCACCGCCCAGGCCGGTCAGCACGCGGAGGATCGCATCGGTGTCCGTCCATGCGCGCCCCTGTTCAAGCAGCAGGAACGACGACGGATCCTCCGGATCCAGCCCGTGCGCCTGCAGCAGGGCGCGTCCGTGCACGCCCTGCATCGCAGCGAAGCGATAGCGGCCACGCGTATCAAAGCGCAGCAGGAACCGCACCCAGCGGTTGCACAGGGCGCAGACGCCGTCGAAGACGATGACCGCGTCGGCCGCGCCACTCACCGTCTGTCCAACGGTCAGGGTGCGATCCACGCCAGGGTCGCCATGCGCCCGGTGCGGCGGTCGCGCCGATGCGAATAGAACCGCTGCGGATCGGCCAGGGTGCAGTACTGCCCGCCGCTGATGTGTGCCGGGTCCAACCCTGCCGATTGCAGCCGCCGGCGGGCCAACGCATACAGGTCCACCTGCCAGTGCCCGGGCCGGGTTGCCACGAAGGCCGTGGCAGCGCCTTCATCACGTTCGACGAACGCCTCGAACACGTCCTCGCCGATCTCATACAGCGCGGGCCCGGCCGCGGGGCCCAGCCAGGCCTGCAGCTGGGCGGCCGGGGTCTGCATGGCGGCCACGGTGGCCTCCAGCATGCCGTCGGCCAGCCCACGCCACCCGGCATGGGCGGCCCCGATCTCACCGCCCTCGCGTGCGGCGAAGACCACCGGGAGGCAGTCGGCGGTGAGGATCGCCAATACCACGCCCGCAACCGACGTCACGGCGGCATCGGCGGTGGGTTCAGCCTCCACGCCGATGGCCGTCGGCGGCGCGGTGAAGCGCCGCACGCCGGTGCCATGCACCTGGCGCAGCCAATGCGGCGCCGAGGGCAGGCCCAACCCGGGCACGAGCAGGTCGCGGTTGCGCTGCACCTGCGCCGGGTCATCGCCCTCGGCGGCGTAGCGGTTGCCCATGTTGAACTGGTCGAACGGCGCCACCGAACCGCCCGCGCCGTAGCGCAGGGTGGTCAGGGCATGGACCCCGGTCGGGGCCTGCCAGTCGGCGCGCAGCACGGGCACGGTGGGCTCCATCAGCGACGGTTGCGTTCCTGCTCGGCGAAGCGCTTGCTGTCTTCGCGCAGGGCGTGCAGCAGCGCCTGCATGTCGGCCGGCGGCGGCGCACTGTTGGTGATCTTCTCGCCGGTGATCGGGTGCACGAACTCCAGCGTTTCGGCGTGCAGCGCCTGGCGCTTGAAGCCGCGCAGTTCGGCGACCAGCTCCTCGCTGGCGCCCTTGGGCAGTTTCAGCGCGCCGCCATACAGCTGATCGCCGATGATCGGGTGGCGCAGGTGCGCCATGTGCACGCGGATCTGGTGGGTACGGCCGGTTTCCAGGCGGCACTCCAGCGCGGTGTGCGCACGGAAACGCTCGCGCAGGCGGTAATGGGTGATCGCTTCCTTGCCGTCTTCGCGCACGGCCATGCGGATGCGATCGCGCGGGTGGCGGTCGATACCGGCGGTGGCGGTGCCACCGGAGACCAGCGCACCCACCACCACGGCCAGGTACTGGCGATGCACTTCACGCGCGGAGAGCTGCTCGACCAGCGCGGTCTGCGCCTGGATCGTGCGGGCGATGACCATCACCCCGCTGGTGTCCTTGTCCAGGCGGTGCACGATGCCCGCACGCGGCAGCACCGACAGCGACGGATCGCGGAACAGCAGCGCATTGACCAGGGTGCCGGTCGGGTTGCCCGCGCCGGGGTGGACCACCAGGCCGACCGGCTTGTTGATCACGAAGACATGCTCGTCCTCGTACAGGACCTCCAGCGGGATGTCCTCCGGCTCGGCATGGGTCTGGGTGTCGAGAACGACATGCAGGCTGGCCACCTCGCCGCCGCGCACCGGGTCGCGCCCGCGCACGGTGTCGCCGTCCAGCAGGACGTCGCCGGACTTGATCCACTCGGTCAGCTTGGACCGGGAGAATTCGGGGAACAGCTCGGCCAGGACGGCGTCGAAACGCCGGCCGGCAGCGGTATCGGGCACGATGGCCTGGCGGGGGGAATCGGAATCAGCAGGGGTATCGGACATGGGGGTACACCGCAATAGGGACAATTTTGGGGTCCGGGCGACCAGTTTCAGTCGCGGGACAGGCCACTAGGCTATCATCGACCCTTCGTATTCCAGCCGCGTCCCGCCCTGACCCCATGATCCGACGCTCCGTTATGCTGTCCGCGCCCGTCCGCCTCGCCGCCCTGATGCTGGTGCTGCTCTTCGTCGCCACCGGCTGTCACCGCGGTACCAAGGGCAAGAATCCGGATGAAGGCCTGCCGGTCGAAACGCTCTATGAGAAGAGCCACAAGCTCATGGAAGGGGGGAACTGGAGCGGTGCCGAAGCCAGCTTCCGCCGCCTGGTGGCCCAGTACCCGTATGGCCCGTATACCGAACAGGCCATGATCGAAAGCGCCTACGCGCAGTACAAGGCCGGCAAGCACGATGACGCGGTGTCCAGCGTGGACCGCTTCATCCGTACCTACCCGACCCACCGCAACATCGCCTACATGTACTACCTGCGTGGCCTGGCCAACGGCAACCGCGACACGGTCTTCCTGCGCCGCGTCTGGTCGCTGGACCCGAGCCGCCGTGACCTGTCGAGCCCGCGCCAGGCCTATGCCGATTTCACCATCGTCACCGAGCGCTACCCGAACAGCCGCTACGCCGCCGATGCGCGCCAGCGGATGATCGCCCTGCGCGACGTGTTCGCCCAGTACGAGCTGGACAACGCCCTGTACTACCTGCGCCGCGAGGCGTACGTCTCGGCCGCTGGCCGCGCCAACTTCCTGCTGGAGAACTACCCGCAGAGCGCGTTCCAGTACGACGCCGTGGCCGCCCTGGGCGAGGCCTACACCCACCTGGGCAACAAGACCCTGGCCGACGATGCCCGCCGCGTGCTCGAGCTGAACCAGCCCGACCACCCCTGGCTGCAGGGCAAGTGGCCCAAGTACCCGTGGATGGTCCGCAAGCTGAACCCGTTTGCCGGCGAGAAGTCCGCCAGTACCGGCGAACGCAACGCCACGATGAACCGCAAATAATAGAAAAGGCCCCGAAAGGGGCCTTTTTTATTCCCCGGCGGCGACGCCGGTAGAGCCGACCGTTGGTCGGCTGCTCTCCGCGGTCACCCCGGTCACCCGGCCGCCCTTCGCCCCCAACCCTGCGCCGACCAACGGTCGGCGCCTACCGGCTGGCGTCTCAGCCCTTGTACCCATTGCTGATCGGGTACCGCCGCTCACGCCCGAACGCCCGGCGCGAGACCTTCGGCCCCGGGGCTGCCTGGTGGCGCTTCCACTCGCTGGTGCGCACCAGGCGCAGCACACGGTCCACCACCTCGGCGGCATAGCCGGCGGCCACGATCTCCTCGCGCGACTGCTCCTGGTCCACATAGCGGTACAGGATGCCATCGAGCACATCGTAGGCCGGCAGCGAGTCCTGGTCGGTCTGGTTGGCGCGCAGCTCGGCCGAGGGCGGGCGGGAAATCACCGCCGGCGGGATCACCGGGGCGCCGCCCACGGTATTGCGCCACTTGGAGAGCCCGAACACCTCCGTCTTGTACAGGTCCTTGAGCGGGGCGTAGCCACCGCACATGTCGCCGTAGATGGTCGCGTAGCCCACTGCGTACTCGCTCTTGTTGCCGGTGGTCAGCAGCAGCCCGCCGAACTTGTTGGAGAGCGCCATCAGGATCACACCACGGCTGCGCGACTGCAGGTTCTCTTCCGTCACATCCGCCGCCTGCCCCTCGAACATCGGGCCGAGCGCGGCCATCAGCCCCTCGAACACCGGCTCGATCGAGACCGCTTCCAGTTTCACGCCCAGCGCGCGGCACTGCTCGGCCGCCAGGTCGTTGGACATATCCGCCGTGTAACGCGACGGCAGCCGCACCGCGGTGACATTGGCCGCGCCCAGCGCGTCCACCGCCATCGCCAGCACCAGGGCCGAATCGATGCCGCCGGACAGGCCCAGCCAGACCTTCTTGAAGCCGTTCTTGCGGCAGTAATCCTGGATCCCGCGGGTCACCGCGCGCCAGGCCAGTGCATCCATGCTCTCGTCGCCGTCGTCGATCCACTCGCGCGGCAGGAAGCGGCGGGTGCCGGCGTCGTAATCCACCACCAGCCACTGGTCAGTGAAGGCCGCAGCCGCCGGATGCACCGTGCCGTCGCCGTCAGCGACGACCGAGGCGCCATCGAACACCAGCGCGTCCTGCCCACCCACCACGTTGAGGTAGGCGATCGCCGCCCCGCTCTCGCGGGTACGCTCGGCCAGCAGCGCATCGCGCTGGGCATGCTTGCCACGCTCGTAGGGAGAAGCATTGGGCACCACCACCAGCTGCGCGCCCGCACGGACGGTATCGGCCAGCGGTTCGGCGAACCACAGGTCTTCGCAGACCAGCACGCCCACCGGCACGCCCTTCAGCTCGAACACGCAGCTGCCGCCGTCCGGATCGACATCGAAATAACGGCGCTCATCGAACACCGCGTAATTGGGCAGCTCGCGCTTGCGGTAGGTGTGTTCGACCTGGCCATCGCGCAACACGCTGGCCGCGTTGTAGACCACCGCACCGGCGGCCTGGGGCCAACCGACCACGGCCGCGATGCCGGTGGTGGCTGCGGCGATGCGCTCCAGCGCCTGCTGGCAGTCGTACAGGAAGCCCGGCCGCAGCAGCAGATCCTCCGGCGGATAGCCGCTGATCGCCAGCTCGGGGAACACCACCAGCTCGGCACCGTACTCATCGCGCGCCTCGGCGATCATGGCGATGATGGTGTCGGTGTTCTGCGCCACTGCGCCAACCGGAAAATCGAACTGCGCCAGGGCAATGCGGAGCGACGTCATGGGGGTCCAGCCTGTAGGTGTACTGCGCTCATTGTAGTGCCGGCCGCTGGCC
>DMZT01000351.1 GCA_003484865.1 Stenotrophomonas sp. | reverse complement strand
CGGCATGGCCGAGGCGGTGACGAACAGCCTTTCCAAACTGCGCGACGAAGACATCAGCGCGATCGTGACCTATCTGCGGACGGTGCCGGCGGTGGCCGACAAGGACGCCACCCGCGCGGCCTTTGCCTGGGGCGATGCCGCCACGGCGCCGGGCGAGCCCGCGATTCGCGGCACGGACGCGCCCATCGCCTCGGGTGCGGTGCTGTATTCCGGCCTCTGCGCCAGCTGCCATGGCTCGCGTGGCGAGGGCAGCAACGACGGCTACTACCCGTCGCTGGTGCACAACAGCACCGTGGGCATGGTCCGGCCACAGAATCTGGTCGCCACCATCATCGGCGGCATCGACCGCGAAGTGGATGGCGAACATGTACTGATGCCGCATTTCTCCGAGGGCTCGTACGTGCAGGCGCTGAGTGACGCGGACATCGCGGCCGTCGCCACGTACGTGCGGACCACCTTCGGCCCGGGTGACCAGGTCACCGAAGCGCAGGTCGCGTTGATCCGCGACGGCGGTGAGAAGCCGCTGCTGGCCAAGATCGCGCGCCTGTGGCTACCGTTGCTCATCCTGGGGCTTGCGGCTTTCGTGGTGGTGATCCTGCTGGTGCGACGCGCGTGGACCAGGCGCAAGCAGCGGAGGGCTTCGGCATGAAGCGCACCTCCTTCGTTGTAAGCCTCGGGCTGATGGCCTCCGCGGCCGCCTTGCCGGCATGGGCGGTTGAACCAGAGGTCCCCAAACCCAAGACCGTGGACACCATTGCCCAGACACCGCTCAGTGCGGACTGGGCGGCCCGCATCTGGCTGCAGGACCGTGGCGTGACCCCGAGCGCCCGCATCGTGATCGCCACGGGCGTCAACAGCGATGGCTACAAGGGTACCGGCTGGTCCACGGCCGAGCACGTTGATTTCGGTGCCATGATCGATACCGGCAAGGCCTTCGGTTTCGACGGCACGATGCGGGTGGTGTTCTCCGACCGCTTCGGCAATGCGGTCAATGACCGCTCGACCGGTTCCTACGTGCAGAACCAGGCGTTCTATGGCCAAGGGCAGAACCTGCGCTTCAACGAGCTCTCCTACGAGCGCTGGCTGCTGGACAAGCGGCTGAGCCTGAAGGGCGGCTTCTACTCGATGGGCAACGACTTCGGCGGCTTGCCGTACACCTGCAATTTCAACAACAACGGCCAGTGTGGTCATCCGCTGGGCCCGATCTACAGCTCCGGTTGGCTGGACAATCCGACCGGCCAGTGGGGCCTGCGGGTGAAGTGGGCTGATCCCTCGGGCTGGTACGCACAGACCGGCATTTACGATGTCGTGCCGATGCGCAAGCAGGAGGGCAGTGGCTTCCGCGTGTCCGACCGTGGCAAGACCGGCCTGTTCCTGCCCGTGGAAGTGGGCTACAGCCACGGCAACACCGGCGAGCATTACGGTGGCACCTACAAGGTCGGCTATTACCTGGACACGTCCAACGCGGACGACATCGGCAATCCGGCCGCACCGCGCGCGTCGCATCGCAGCGGTTCGTACATCCAGCTGGCGCAGCGCGTGCTGAAGCCCGAAGGCGACACCGTGCGCGGTCTGTCGGTATTCGGCGTGGCCACGCGTGCGGATGCCAGGACCGGCCTCATGCGGTACTCGTGGGAAGCCGGCCTGAGCTGGCGCGGTGTGGTGGCATCCCGCGAGGATGATGTGCTGAGCCTGGCGTGGACCCGGCTGGACATCTCCGACCGCCTTGCCCAGTACCAGCGCATCACCGGCAAGGACGTGCAGAGCAACGAGCAGTTCGTGGAGCTCAATTACGGTGTGCAGGTCACTCCGTGGCTGATCCTGCGGCCTGCGGTGCAGTATGTAGCCCGTCCCGGGGCGTATGAGAGCCGCCCGGACAGCTGGGTGTTCACGCTGCAGGCGCAGGCTACGCTCTGATCACACGACACGGTCGTCCAGTGCACGCACGCTCCACAGCGGGCTCACTAAAGTGGGTGCCACTTCATCGAGGCTGGCACGCGTGAACCTGCAGACGACCGTTTCCCTTCCGTTCCCCCGTCGCGCGATGCCCGACAGCTGCCACTTCGACCTGCTGGATGTGAGCGCGCTGCAGGACCCCTGCAGCGGCCGCATCGTCCACCTGTATTCGATGGTGGCGCGCTGCCTGTCGTGTGAGGTGATCTTCAAGGCGCAGGAAGGCGCTGGCTTTGTCAGTACCTCGGCCGCGCGGGTACTGCGTTGCCCGACCGGCTGCGGCGAGCAGTCGCTCAAAGCCGCCACGCTGCGCCAGTGGACCCCTAAAGCCGCCTGAGCGTGTCGGCGTCACGGCATTGCCGCGACGCCACGCGATCATCAGAGCAGCAGCAACGCCGCGATCAATGCCGGTGGCATCACCAGCATGCCCAGCTTGAAGAACTGCAGCGCGCTGACGTTCTCGCCCTCCCGACGCAGCGCGACCAGCCACAGCATCGTCGCCAGCGATCCCGTCACCGACAGGTTCGGACCCAGATCGACACCGATGAGCAGCGCCGCGCGGGTCTGCGCCGGCAGCTCCGCCATCTGCCCCAGCGAGCCGGCCACCAGCCCGATGGGCAGGTTGTTGGCCAGATTGCTCGCCACCGCTGCCGCGATCCCTGCCACCCAGCTGGCTTCCGAAGGCGAGGTCCGTGCCAGCGCATCCAATGCGTGCGCCGCCGTGCGGATCACCCCGGTCTGGGCAACGGCTTCGACCAGCACGAACAGGCCAGCCACCAGGGGCAGCACCCCCCAGGCGACGTGACGCAGTATCGGCAGCGGGCTGCGACGCTGGCGAAGGCGAACCGCCGCCAAGGTGAGCGCACCTGCGCAGAAGGTCGTCACGCCGAGCGGGCCGTTCATCGCCGAGGTCACCAGCAGCACGATGCCGGTGAGCCCGACACCGATGGCGCACAGGCGACCGCCCTCGGACAGGGCGCGGTGCTCGATCCGCTCCGCCAGGGGGTGCGCGATCTCACGGCGCTGAGCCAGGCGCAGCACCAGATACGTCATGGTGATCGCCGCCAGCGACGGCAGGCTGAACTGCCGCAGCCACTCAGGCAGCGAGGGCATGTGGCTGCCGAACACGACCAGGTTGGCGGGGTTGGAGATCGGCAGCACGAAGCTGGCTGCGTTGGCAATGAAGGCGCAGACGAACAGGTAGGGCAGTGGATTGGCGCGGGCCGCTTTGCAGGCCGCGTAAACCGCCGGTGTGAGCACCACGGCGGTGGCGTCGTTGGACAGGAAAATGGTCACCAGCGTGCCAACCAGGAAGACCAGATCAAACAGGCGCCGCCCGGATCCCTTGGCGTGCTGGACGGCATACATGGCCAGCCAGTCGAACAGGCCTTCGTGACGCGCCAGCTCGGCCAGCACCATCATGCCGATCAGGAACAGGTAGACGTCGCCGCCTTCGGCCACCGCCCCGATGGCAGTGGGGATGGGCACCAGACCTGTCGCCACCAGCACCACGGCAGCGCCCAGTGCCCAGACATACTCGGGGATCCGCCAGGGACGAAAGATGACACCGCTGGTGGCAACGGCGGTCACCATCCAGATGATCAGGGAGGTTGTGGGGACGTGCATGCATGGCTCAGGAATAACGCAGTGGCTGGCGTCAGGTCGCGTCCGTCGGTGCTGCCACCGTGGAAGCGCGGCCTGTGTGAGGTCGGGTCTCCGGCATGGCCATTGCCAGCACGAAGGCCAGGGCTGCAATCGCCGCCAGGGTCAGGAACGCGACATCATACCCAGCGAACTGCACGATCACCCCGGCCAAGCCCGGACTGAGCGCAGCACCCAGCCCGAAGACCGTCGAGACTGCACCGAGCGTGACGTTGAATCGGCCGGTTCCCTGGGTCAGATCACTGACCATGACGGGGAGCAGCGCCCCGAGGATACCCGCACCGATGCCATCCAGCAGTTGCACGCCCAGCAGCCATGCCGGCGCATCGGACAGTGGGTAAAGCACGCCACGGATCGGCAGGATCAGAAAGCCGGCCAACAGCAGTGGCTTGCGTCCCCACACATCGGCCCGTGTTCCGACCAGCATCGCGGCCGGCACCATGACCAGTTGTGCCGCGACGATGCACGCCGCCGTCAAGGTGGTGGCCAACGCAGGGTTGGTATGGGAGAGTTTCTGACCGACCAGGGGCAGCATCGCCGCGTTGGCCAGGTGGAACAGCGCACAGCACGCTGCCAGCATGAGCAGGGTACGGTCGCGCAGGAGCATGCCAAAGGAGGATGGCCCCGGCTGTCGCTCCGGTGCGGCCGGCGATCCGCGCGCCTGCTCATGGTCAATGGCTTTGGCCGGCACCATCAGCACCGCGGCCACGCTGGCCAGGGTGAGTGCGGCCATCAGGTAGAACACCACGACCGGGCCTCCGATGTACGCCAGCCCCCCGGCCAGGACCGCCGCAACGGC
>DMZT01000018.1:1914-9367 GCA_003484865.1 Stenotrophomonas sp. | reverse complement strand
GGGGCCTCGGCCTCGGCCTGGCGCAGCAGGCGGTTCAGCGTCTGCAGCTGGGCCGGGGTCAGCCCGACCTCGGCCAGCGCCTGCGGATCCAGCCGCTGCTCCAGCGCCACATACGGAACCTGCGCCCCAGCCTGGCCCGCCAGCAACATGCCCACACACCCGAGTACCTGCCACCTGCGCATTGCCTGCTCCACTGCCTGTCGATGCCTGATCGCGGCACTGTGCTTCACTTTCATGGCAGCCAGATGACAGCGACCACCGGTCGCAGCCGGCGGCGCGCCCGGCACGGGGTAAAATGGCCGCCAGCCGCGCAGCCGCGCCGGCGGTATTGGACGTCCCATGATCAACAACGATGTACTGCGCAGCATCCGCTACATGCTCGACCTCAGCGACGGCATGATCGCCGACACCTGTGCCCTGGCCGATCCGGCCTTCGTGGTCGACAAGGCCGATGTGGCCGGCTGGCTGCGCAAGGAAGACGAAGAAGGCTTCGTGCCCTGCGACGACCGCACCCTGGCGCATTTCCTGGATGGCCTGATCGTGCATTTCCGTGGCCGCGACGAGAGCCAGCCGGTCCGCCCGGTGGAAAAGCGCATCACCAACAACCTGGTGCTGAAGAAGCTGCGCGTCGCCTTCCAGCTGAAGGACGTGGACATGCACGAGGTGTTCGACGCCGCCGGTTTCTCGGTCTCCAAGCCGGAACTGTCCGCGCTGTTCCGTCAGCCGGACCACAAGAACTACCGCGCCTGCGGTGACCAGATGCTGCGCAATTTCCTCAAGGGCCTGACCCTGCGCGTGCGCGGCGCCTGAGTGAGGCCTTGGTACGTGGCTCCGGCGCCGGGGCCACGTGCTGCAGCAGCTCCGCCATGAAGGCCCGTGCCGCCGGCGTGGGCAGGTGCGACCAGACCGCATGAACCCGCCGGGTCGGTGCACCCTGGATTGCCACACAGGCAACGCCGCTGAAACCGGCAGCGATCGCCTGCGGCACGATGCCGACCGCCAGACCCTGCTGCACGAAGCGCTCGACCAGCGCCATGTGATTGATCTCGAACGGCACCCGATGGGGCAGTCCGGCGGCGGCGAAGGCCTCGTCCGTCTGCCGGCGGGCCCCACTGCCCTGCGGGAAATCCACCAGCGGCAGCTCGGCCAGCGTCGCCAGCGAGAGCCGTCTGCGCGTCGCCAATGGATGCGCCGGCGGCAGCACGGCGACCATCGCCTCCTCGGCCAGCAATCGGTGCTGGGCGCCCTCGATCGGGGTCCCCGGCGACAGGCCAACCAGCGCCACATCCAGCCGCCGCTCGCGCACGTCGGCCATCAGCACTTCGCTCTTGTCCATGCGCAGGCGGAACTCGACCTGCGGATAGCGCTGGTGAAAGGCCGCCAGGCAAGCGACCAGATCCACCGCGGTCAACGAGGTGATCTGGCCGATGTGCAGGATGCCGCGCACCTGGCCACCGACGGCGGCGACGTCATCGCGCAGATGCCGCAGTGACGCCAGCACCTGGCGTGCGTGCGTCAACAGTGCTTCACCGGCGGGCGTTACCCTGACCTGACGCGGCAGGCGCTCGAACAGCGTGGCCTGCAGTTCGTCTTCGAGATGGGCGATCTGGTGGCTCAGCGCCGACTGCACGACGTGGCAGCGCTGCGCGGCTCGGGTGAAGTTGCCTTCCTCGGCCAGCGCCACCGCGAACTCGAGCTGCTTGAGGTTCATCGTGCCATCTCATTTTCAGATGCATCGGATGATAACTATTCATTTCCCTCATTTACCGATCGGGCGGACACTGGCGCCCCTTCTTTCCTGGAGCCCGTCATGACCCACGACGTGCCCTCGCCCCTCAGCCGCTGGCAGGTCCTGCTGATGGCCTTCGCCACCGGTGTGGCCGTGGCCAGCAACTATTACGCGCAGCCGCTGCTGCACACCATCGCCGGGCAGTTCGGGGTGTCCTTCGCGCGTGCCGGTACGGTGGTGACCGTGGCCCAGCTGAGCTATGCGGCGGGCCTGATCCTGCTGGTGCCGCTGGGCGATCTGTTCGAACGGCGCCGGCTGATCGTGGTGATGTCGCTGTTGTCGGCGGCCGGCCTGGTGCTGAGCGCGCTCAGCCATCAGTTCGTGTGGCTGCTGGTCGGCACCGCGCTGACCGGCCTGTTCTCGGTGGTGGCGCAGGTGCTGGTGCCATTCGCGGCGACGCTGGCGCGGCCGGAGGAGCGTGGCCAGGTGGTCGGCACGGTGATGAGCGGCCTGCTGCTCGGCATCCTGCTGGCGCGCACGGTAGCCGGGGCGCTGTCCTCGCTGGGCGATTGGCGCACCGTGTACTGGATCGCCGCGGCGGCGCTGGTGCTGACCACGGGCATGCTCTATCGGCATCTGCCGCGCTTCCATCAGACCGCCGGGCTGGGCTATCTGCAGCTGCTTCGCTCGATCGGCACGCTGTTCGCGCAGGAACCGGTGTTCCGCCTGCGCACCGTGCTGGGCGCGTTGAGCTTTGCGATGTTCGCGATCTTCTGGACGCCGTTGGCGTTCCTGCTCGCGGCCGAACCGTATGGCTACAGCGATGCGACGATCGGTCTGTTCGGGCTGGTGGGTGCGGCCGGCACGCTGGCCGCCGGTGTGGCCGGACGCATGGCCGACCGCGGCAAGGCCGCGTTGGCCACAACCGTGGCGCTGGTGCTGCTGGCCGCGTCGTGGCTGCCACTGGGCTTCTCCACGCACTCGCTGATCGCACTGGTGCTGGGCGTGATCGTGCTCGATCTGGCTGCGCAGTTGTTGCATGTGAGCAACCAGAACGTGGTGTATGCACTGCGCCCGGAAGCACGCAACCGGCTCAATGCCGGCTACATGACCGGCTATTTCATCGGTGGCTCGCTGGGCTCACTGGTCTCGGCGCAGGTGTTTGATCGCTTCGGCTGGACCGGTGTGTGCGTCACCGGTGCGGGCGTCGCGCTGGTGGCGATGGCGGTGTGGGCGGTGGCGGTGGTACGCCGGTAGAGCCAACCGTTGGTCGGCTGCATTGCGCGCCGCCTGGGGCAGCCGACCAACGGTCGGCTCTACCGCCTGGGGCAGCCGACCAACGGTCGGCTCTACCCGGGTTGACGCTACGTTAGAAGGCGGTTTGTACCGCGACCTCGACGCGCGATCCCGCGTTGCCCGGGAACACCTGTTTCGCGGCACCGTCGGTGTCATGCCCGGTCACCCGCAGCTCCCACGGCCCGTGCACCCGCCACACCAGGCTGAGCTGGCCGTGCAGGTAATCCTCGGCCTGCGCGCTGTCCAGCCAGTAATGGCCCACCGCGCCCTCGATGCGCCACTGCCCGCCCAGCGGCAGACGCGCGCCGAGCTGCGCATAGGTGCCGCCGTGGCCACCGGCCAACGCGTTGTCGGAGACGCCGACCTGCAGCCACGCGCGTTGCCGCCAGGTCACCGTGCCGTTGAGCTCGGTCCAGTCCAGATCGACGGTGGTCGAGGGATACAGGTAGCGGGTCAGATTGACGTCCACGCTCCAGTCCGGCGTCACCGCGCCGCTCCAGCCGGCGATGAGATCGAATTCGCTGCGCGCGCCGTTGTCCGGGCGGAACGAGACGCCCGAGCCCCACGCCGAGGCATACCAGCCGGTGGCCGTACCGAGCTTCACGCCGGCCTGCGCGGCCGGATCGCCGTCGCTCTGGGAGCTGCCGCGCCAGACGTAGTCCGAGGTCAGCGTCGCATTGCCTTCCACCGCGGCCGCGGCCGCACCACTCATGACCAGCCCCACCAGCACCGCGCCGCAGCGCAGGCGCTGTTTCAAAGGTTTACCCACCACGTGCCCTGCTCCAGATGACGGCCGCGCCGTCGAGAGCGACAGTGTCGTCAGGCGGGGCGTAACGCCGCCATGGCGTACCCGGGCGATCGGCGCAACGTTTCTGTAAATCCTGCGTCAGGGTGGTGCCCGGAGGTGCGCGGTATCATGGCCGCTCTGACCTGTTGCGAGTAATGGCGTGGACGCGATCCTGACCCCGGTATCGATTGGCGAGCTGATCGACAAGATCACCATCCTGGAAATCAAGGCCGAACGCATCGCCGATGCGGGCAAGAACGCCAACGTCCGCAAGGAACTCGAGGGCCTCTGGCCGCTGTGGCAGCAGCAGGTAAGCGCCCAGCCGGGGCTGGAGGCGTTGAAGACGCAGCTCAAGGCAATCAACGAGCGCATGTGGGAGATCCAGGATCAGCTGCGCGACAAGGAAGCAGCGCAGGTGTTCGACGATGCCTTCATCCAGCTGGCGCGCGGTGTCTATGGCACCAATGGCGAGCGGGTCAAAGTGAAGAACGAGATCAACCGCATCGCCGGCTCGCAGCTGGTCGAAGAAAAGCAGTACCAGGGCGAGTAAGCCCGCGGGTGCGCGCCGGGCTCAGTGCCCGGTCGCGGCCATGAAGCGTTCGCGGTCCTGCTGGGTACGCCGGCGGATTTCGGCCAGCGCTTCATTCTCGGTGGCTTCCAGCATCGATTCGAACAGCCGCTGGAAGTGGTTGCGCATGGCCGACCGCGCCGCTGCCGGGTCGCGTTGGCGCAGTGCATCCAGAATCCGGGTGTGTTCCTCGTCGCGGGTGTCATCGTCGTTGTGGCAGACGTTGGCGTAGACCTGCTTGACCCGCGGCAGCTCGTTGCGCATCCGCCAGATCAGCTGCACGCAGTGCTCCACCACCGGGTTGCCGGCGATCCGCGCGATCGACAGGTGGAACTGACGATCCGCCTCGCTGGCCGCCGCCTCGCCCGAATTCGGGTCGACCATGGCCGCGATCAGGCCGGCCAGGTCCTCCAGTTCGGCATCGGTGATGCGGCTGGCCGCCATCGCGGCGGCCTCGGCCTCGATCACCGCACGTGCCGCGGTCAGGTCGAACGCCGAGACGTCGGGCAGTGCGCCCGGCGCCTGCGACGGCTTGGCCTTCACGTAAACGCCGGAGCCGGTCTTGATGGTGATCAGGCCCTGCGCTTCCAGCGCGATTTCCGCCTCGCGCACCGTCACCCGGCTCACGCCCAGGCGTTCGGCCAGGTCGCGCTCGCCCGGCAGGCGCGAGCCCGGCGGGAATTCACCCTTCTCGATCAGCGCGACGATTTCGGCAGCAATGGACTGGTACAGACGGGGTTCGGACATCATCAAAGGCCTGCTGACAGGTGGCTGGGGACCGACACGCGACCGCGCCTTCAGAGAGCGGCGCGGTCGGAAAAACCGCGCCACTGACCTCAGAAGCGGTAGCGCACCCCCAGATAATACCGCCGCCCGTACGTGGTGTACTCGCGGAAGCTGCCGAGGATGGGCATATCCGACACCCGCGGCTCATCGGTGAGGTTGCTGGCCGACAGCGACAACGACAAGTGCTTGTTCACTTTGTAGGTGGCGCGGAAGTCCAGCGAGCCATTGTCCCGCACATAGCGGTTCTGCGACGGGTCGCCGACAAACTGCTGGTAATAGTCGGAGCGGTACTTGTAGATCGCCTGCAGATCGAGCTTGCCCAGGCCCCAGTACACCTGTGCCGACGCCACATGCTTGGACAACCCGAAGATATTGGCCGGCTCGACGATACCCGGGGTCACCACGCCGGTCGAGGGGTCGGTGGACTCGCCCAGGCGCAGGTCTTCGGTCTTGAAGTTGGAATCGGCGTAGTTGTAGCTGGCCTTCACGCCCAGCCCGGAGAAGATCCCCGGCAGGTAGGAGAAACTGTGCGAGGCGGTGAACTCCACGCCGAACAGATCGCTCTTCTGGTCGCTGGTGGCCAACTGCTCCACCGGCACGGTCACGCTCTGGCCGTCGATATCGAACGATTCGTTGACGATCACCGGCATCGAGCCGCCGTTGAACTGCTTGTAGTACAGCGCACCGGACAACATGGTGTCTTCGTTGGCATACCACTCCAGCGAGAGGTCGCCGTTCCACGACATCAACGGCTTGGCGCGCGGGTTGCCGGTGGCGGTGATGCTGCGCAGCGCATCGCCCACGCTGTTGAACTCGGTATCCACCTCGCCCAGGTTGAAGGTGCGGCCAAAGCCTTCAGCGGCCAGGTCCGGACGCGACATCGCCCGATACGCGCCCACGCGCAGCAGCAGGTCCGGGCGCAGTTCGAAGGCCGCGTTGAAGCTGGGCAGCCATTCGGTATTGCTGGACTTGAGCACCTGCGAGGTGTAATCGCCGGTGGGCTCCAGGGTCACGGTGCCGTCGGGATTGTTGATCACATCCAGGCCGCTGCGCAGCCCGACCGAGCGCACCTCGGTGCGCACACCCCGCACGCCGATGTTGCCGGTCACCGGCAGGCCGAACCATTCGGCGCTGTAATCGCCCATCAGGTACAGCGCGCTGGTTTTCTCGGTGACATCGTTGTTGGCCGGGTTGCGCAGGTCCGCGCTCAGCCCGGTGTCGTCCACGCCGGTGAAGGCCTTGAACAGGCAGCGGCTGTCGAAGCTGGCCCACTGGTCGATGGTGTTGCCACTGGCGTTGGCCAGGAAATCGTCCTGCGGGAACGCCTGGCGGCAGGCCAGGTTGGCAGCGCGGATCGCGGCGACATTGGTGGTGGTGACATCCACGGTGTCGGTGTAATCGGTGTAGGTCGCCTCGGAGCGGCGCAGGCCCCCCTTGATCGCGGTGAAGAAGCCGCTTTCCGGGGTGAACGTGGCATCGAAGCGGCCGGCACGGATGGTGTGCTCGCGGTGCTGCTGACGTCGACGCACCAGCGCCGAATCGGTGAAGTTGTCCGGGTTGTTCACATCGAACGCCGGATCCAGGTAAATGCTCGGCACATCACCGCTGTAGTCATAGGTGTAATCGACGTAGCGGGTGTTCTTGATGCCGCCGACCGGCCTGCCGTTGACGTCGGTGCGGCCGGCACGCAGGCGGGTGCTGCGTTCGATCTGATCGCGCTCGGTGTTGGAGTAGGACAGATCGGTGGACAGCGTCCATGCCGGGCTCGGCCGGAAGATCACGTTGAACCCGCCGCCGGTGTATTCCTCCTGGCGCTCCAGGAAATTGCCGGTGGAATCGACCGTGGTGCTGCCGGTGTGGTGCAGCAGCGCGCCATCGTCAGTGACGACGCGGTTGTTGAGGTTGCGCATCATCGAGGACAGCGACAGATCCGAGCGGTCTTCGGTGTAATCGCGCTTGGAGTGCTGGTAATCCAGGTTCACTTCCACCGTATCGCTGGGCCGCCACTGGAGTGCGGCGAACTGCGAATCGCGCTTGTCGTGCTCGATGAACTGGCGGTAGATGCGGCTGCTGGGCACCAGGTAATACGGCACGCCGTTGGCGACCTGGTTGCCGTTGACCTGGGTGCAGTTGCGCGTTGCGCCAACCACTTCACGGCCATCGCAGGCCACCCAGGTGGAGCTGCTGGAGAACATCTCTTCCGGGTTGCTGCCTTCCAGCGCCTGCACGCCGATGGAGACACCGAGCTTGCCGGCGTTGCCCATGTCGAACTGGTCGATGTAGCTGG
>DMZT01000018.1:1448-1717 GCA_003484865.1 Stenotrophomonas sp. | reverse complement strand
ACTGGTCGATGTAGCTGGCGGTACCGCGCCAGCCGACGCCGTCCTTGTCCTTCAGACGGTCATCGTAGTCCTGCCAGGTGCCCCGGCCATCGAGCTGGAACGTGCGCTTGCCGTACTCCAGTGGTTTGACCGTCTCCATGTTGATCGTGCCCGCCACGCCACCTTCGACGAAGTCGGCGCGCTGGGTCTTGTAGATCGCCACAGTGTTGATCAGCTCGGACGGGAACTGGTTGAAGTTCACCGAGCGGTCGCCACTGCCGTTGGTGGCC
>DMZT01000018.1:0-1271 GCA_003484865.1 Stenotrophomonas sp. | reverse complement strand
CGCGGCCATTGAAGGTGGACGAACCGAGGAACGGGCCCAGGCCACGGATCGAGATTTCCGACGCACCGCCCTTTTCGCGGTGGGTGGAGGCACCAGTGATCGTTTCGATCGCTTCACCGATCGACAGCGCCGGCAGATCACCGATGTCGTCGGCGGCCAGCACATCGGAGACCACGGTCTCCTCGCGCTTCTTGTCGATCGAGGTCTGGATGGTGCCGCGGATGCCGGTCACCTGGACCTGATCCAGCGTGGTGGCTTGCCCCGGCGGCGAGGCCGGTGCATCGGCGTCCTGTGCGTGGGCCAGCGGCAGGGCCGCGGTGGCACACAGGGCATAGAACAGCGCGCTGTGCAGCGCGGTGCGGCGGAGGCCTCGTGGTGAGGCCGTACGGCGGTCATGCAACATCGTGATCTCCCTCCCAGGATGGATCGTCCGATTACACGGATTCGATCCGGAAGATTCACGACTGATGAACCAATGTCAATGAATTGGTACTAAAGTCTACCCCGCACTACCGTCCAGACCACTTTGCGTGGAATTAATGTGCGGACGCAGCAGAAAAATGCGCAAACCACATACCACATGCGCCTAAAGTGGTATGCGATTGTGGTTGACGTCCGCGCACGGCAACCTGTTAGGATCGTGGCTCGCGTCAGTCGCCACGGTTCATCTGGGAGGGTAAGCCCGTGACTTTGCAACACTCGCATGCGCCGTTGGCGCGGCGTCCCATGGCCAAGGCCTTGCTGTTGAGCCTGTCCCTGGCGGCATTCCCTGCCGTGGCGGCCGATTATCTGGTGCGCGACGCTGCTGCCTATGCCACCGCCGTACACGCCCTCGCCCCCGGCGATACGGTGATCCTGGCGGACGGCGTCTGGCGCGACGTGGACCTGCTTTTCCGGGGAACCGGCAAAATTGGTCAACCAATTAAGTTGACGGCGCAGACCCCCGGCAAGGTGATTCTCAGCGGCCAGTCCCAGCTGCGTCTGGCCGGTGAGCACCTGGAGGTCTCCAACCTCGTCTTCCGCGATGGTTGGGCGCCGGGTGGCGAAGTGGTGTCGTTCCGGCGGTCAGCCAGTGAGTGGGCCAACCACAGCCGGGTGACCGGGATCGTGATCGACCGCTACAACAAGCCGGATCGCCAGCAGTCCGATCACTGGGTGGCGCTGTACGGCCAGCACAACCGCTTCGACCACAACCAGCTGGTCGGCAAGACCAATGCGGGCACCACCCTGGTGGTGGTGCGCAACGCCACCAGCGGCCTGGACAACCAGCA
>DMZT01000017.1:4681-4941 GCA_003484865.1 Stenotrophomonas sp. | reverse complement strand
CCTGGGCCTGCCACGGCGAGTGCGGGTCACGCGCATCACGGCGGGCGGCTTCGCTGGTGGCCACGCCGGCAATCGCGGCCAGCGCCCACAGCGCCGGATCACTGTCGCCGTCGTTGGGGGCCAGGGCGGCCTGCTCGCGCTCGATCAGCGCGGTGTCCAGCTTGGCCTGGGTGAACGAATCGGTCATCACCAGCCGGCGCAGGAAGGCGGCATTGGTGGTCACGCCGACCACTTCGCACTCGGCCAGGGCCTGCTGCATG
>DMZT01000017.1:0-4501 GCA_003484865.1 Stenotrophomonas sp. | reverse complement strand
GCCAGGGCCTGCTGCATGCGGCGCAGCGCGGCGTCGCGGTCGACATCCCAGACGATCAGCTTGGCGATCATCGGGTCGTAGAACGGGGTGATCGCATCGCCCTGCTCGACACCGGCGTCCACGCGCACGTGCGCGGTGTTGGCCGGCAGGCGCAGGTGGCGCAGGGTGCCGGTGGAGGGCAGGAAACCGCGGTCGGCATCTTCGGCGTACAGGCGGGCTTCCAGTGCATGCCCGCGGATCTGCAGCTGATCCTGCTGCAGCGGCAGTGGCTCACCGCTGGCCACGCGCAGCTGCCATTCCACCAGGTCGGTGCCGGTGATGCACTCGGTGACCGGGTGCTCCACCTGCAGGCGCGTGTTCATTTCCATGAAGTAGAAGTCGCCATCGGGGCCGGCGATGAATTCCACCGTGCCGGCGCCGACGTAGTTGACCGCGCGCGCGGCATCGACGGCGGCCTTGCCCATCGCGGCGCGGCGCTCGGGCGTCATGCCGGGCGCAGGCGCTTCTTCGAGCACCTTCTGATGGCGGCGCTGCACCGAGCAGTCGCGCTCGAACAGGTACACCACGTTGCCGTGGCTGTCGCCGAACACCTGGATCTCGATGTGGCGCGGACGCTCGACATACTTTTCGACCAGCACGTGTGCGTTGCCGAAGGCGGACTGCGCTTCACGCTGGCAGCTGGCCAACGCCTCGGTGAAGGTGGCGCTGTCATCCACGCGGCGCATGCCCTTGCCACCGCCGCCGGCGCTGGCCTTGATCAACACCGGGTAGCCGATGCTGTCGGCCTGCTTGCGCAGGAACTCGGGGATCTGCTCGTCGCCGTGGTAGCCCGGGGTCAGCGGCACGCCGGCCTGCTGCATCAGCGCCTTGGCCGCGCTCTTGTCGCCCATCGCGCGGATCGCCGCCGCAGAGGGGCCGATGAACACGATGCCCGCCTCGGCGCAGGCCTGCGCGAAGCCGGCGTTCTCCGAGAGGAAGCCGTAGCCGGGATGGATCGCCTGCGCGCCGGTGCGGCGGGCGGCGGCCAGGATGGCGTCGCCGCGCAGGTAGCTCTCACGCGCCGGCGCCGGGCCGATCGCGATGGCCTCGTCGGCCAGGCGCACGTGGCGCGCGTTGCGGTCGGCGTCGGAGTACACCGCCACGGTGGCGATGCCCAGGCGCTGGCAGGTAGCGATGACGCGGCAGGCGATTTCGCCACGGTTGGCGATCAGGATCTTGGTGAACATGGTGGTCTCGTTGCGCGGGCCAGGGGCGGCGGTGCCAGGCGGCACCGCCCGTGCATTACATGCGGAACACGCCGAAGTCGGTCTTCTTCGCCGGGGCGTTGAGGCTGGCCGACAGCGCCAGGCCCAGCACACGACGGGTGTCGGCCGGATCGATCACGCCGTCATCCCAGAGGCGGGCGCTGGCGTAGTACGGGTGGCCCTGCGATTCGAACTGCGCGCGGATCGGCGACTTGAAGCCGTCTTCTTCCTCGGCCGACCACTGCCCGCCCTTGGCTTCGATGCCGTCGCGCTTGACCGTGGCCAGCACGCTGGCGGCCTGCTCGCCGCCCATCACGCCGATGCGCGCGTTCGGCCACATCCACAGGAAGTTGGGCGAGTAGGCGCGGCCGCACATGCCGTAGTTGCCGGCACCGAACGAGCCGCCGATCACCACGGTGAACTTGGGCACCTTGGCGCAGGCCACGGCCATCACCAGCTTGGCCCCGTCCTTGGCGATGCCGCCGTGCTCATACTTGCGGCCGACCATGAAGCCGGTGATGTTCTGCAGGAACACCAGTGGAATGCCGCGCTGGGTACACAGTTCGATGAAGTGCGCGCCCTTCAGCGCGGACTCGGAGAACAGGATGCCGTTGTTGGCGATGATGCCCACCGGGTAGCCATGCAGGTGCGCGAAGCCGGTGACCAGGGTGTTGCCGTAGCGCGGCTTGAACTCATCAAAGCGCGAATCGTCGACCAGGCGCAGGATCACTTCGCGCACGTCGTACGGCTTGCGCGTGTCGGCCGGGATCACGCCGTACAGCTCGTGGGCCGGATGCCGCGGTTCCACCGGGGCCTGCACCGCCAGTGCCGGCTCGGGCTTGCGCCAGTTGAGCTGGGCGATGATCGCGCGGACCCGGGCCAGCGCCTGCAGGTCGTTGTCGGCCATGTGGTCGGCCACGCCGGAGATGCGCGTATGCACATCGGCACCGCCCAGTTCTTCGGCGGTGACCACTTCACCGGTGGCCGCTTTCACCAGCGGTGGGCCGCCGAGGAAGATGGTGCCCTGCTCGCGCACGATCACCGTTTCATCGCTCATCGCCGGCACGTAGGCGCCACCGGCGGTGCAGCTGCCCATCACGCAGGCGATCTGCGGAATGCCCTGCGCGGACAGGTTGGCCTGGTTGTAGAAGATGCGGCCGAAATGGTCGCGGTCCGGGAACACCTCGTCCTGCAGCGGCAGGAACGCACCGCCGGAATCCACCAGGTAGATGCAGGGCAGGCGGTTCTGCTCGGCCACTTCCTGCGCGCGCAGGTGCTTCTTGACCGTCATCGGGTAGTAGGTGCCACCCTTGACCGTGGCATCGTTGGCCACGATCACGCACTCCACGCCCGAGACCCGGCCGATACCGGCGACCACGCCGGCGCTGGGGATCGGGTCGCCATACATGCCGTGCGCGGCCAGCGGGGCGATTTCCAGGAAGGCGCTGCCCGGGTCGAGCAGGGCATCGATGCGGTCACGCACCAGCAGCTTGCCGCGTGCGGTGTGCTTGGCGCGTGCCGCTTCGCTGCCGCCCAGCGCGGTCTGCGCCAGGGTGGCGCGCAGGTCGTCGACCACCGCCTGCAGCGCGGCGCGGTTGGCCTCGAAGGTGTCGCTGCCCGGTTGCAGCTGGGTGCTCAATACGGTCATGGCAGGGCCCTTACTTGGTGCGCTGGAACAGTTCGCGGCCGATCAGCATGCGGCGGATCTCCGAGGTGCCGGCGCCGATTTCATACAGCTTGGCATCGCGCCACAACCGCCCGGTCGGGTACTCGTTGATGTAGCCGTTGCCGCCCAGGATCTGGATCGCCTGGCCGGTCAGCCAGGTGGCCTTCTCGGCCGAATACAGGATCGCGCCGGCCGCGTCCTGGCGCGTGGTGCGGCCCTGGTCGCAGGCGCGTGCCACCGCGTAGACATAGGCGCGGCAGGCATTGAGGCCCACGTACATGTCGGCCAGCTTGGCCTGGATCAGCTGGAAGGTACCGATCGCCTCGCCGAACTGCTTGCGCTCGTGCACGTACGGCATCACCACATCCATCGCGGCGGCCATCAGGCCGAGCGGGCCACCGGACAGCACCACGCGCTCATAGTCCAGACCGGACATCAGCACCTTGACGCCACCGCCGACCACGCCAAGCACGTTGGCTTCGGGTACTTCGCAATCCTGGAAGACCAGCTCGCAGGTGTTGGAGCCGCGCATGCCGAGCTTGTCCAGCTTCTGCGCCGTGGAGAAGCCCTTCATGCCCTTTTCGATCAGGAACGCGGTGATGCCCTTGGCGCCGCCATCCGGATCGGTCTTGGCATAGACCACCAGCACATCGGCATCCGGGCCGTTGGTGATCCACATCTTGTTGCCGTTGAGCACGTAGTGATCGCCGCGCTTGTCCGCCCGCAGCTTCATCGAGACCACGTCCGAGCCGGCGCCCGGTTCGCTCATGGCCAGCGCGCCGACCAGCTCGCCGCTGCACAGGCCGGGCAGGTAGCGCTTTTTCTGATCTTCATTGCCGTTCTTGCGCAGCTGGTTCACGCACAGGTTCGAGTGCGCACCGTAGGACAGCGCGATGGCACCGGAGGCGCGCGAGATCTCTTCCATCGCCACCACATGCGCGAGGTAGCCCATGCCGCTGCCGCCGTATTCCTCTTCCACGGTCAGGCCGAGCAGGCCCTGTTCGCCGAGCTTGCGCCACAGCGCATTGGGGAACAGATTCTCTTCGTCGGCCTGGGCCGCCAGCGGGGCGATTTCAGCGGAGGCAAAATGGGCCACGCTCTGGCGCAGCAGGTCGATCTCTTCGCCGAGATCGAAGTTCATGGTCGGGACGTGCATGGGCGACTCCGCAACAACAAGGGATGGGACGCGCCGGGAGGGATGGACGGGCTGACAGGGCCGTCCCGCGGGCGATGTACCCCCAGCGTAGCCGGGTTCGACAAAGAAGTGAACACAAATTCAAAAATTGAACATAGAATCAACAAATGGCCTATAAACGCTCCGCCCTGATGGAAGAACGCCTTGCCGGCGCCCGTGAACGCATCCTGCTGGCGACCCGTGTGCTGGTGGCGGCCGGCGGCTACCGCAACGCCCCGGTGACCGCGGTGGCGGCCGAAGCCGGGGTCTCCACCGGCCTGATCTACCGGCACTTCCCCTCCAAGGCCGAACTGTTCGTGGAGGTGCTCACCGCCGCCGTCGAGCACGAGCTGCGCATCTTCGAGGCGATCGCGGCCGAGCCGCTGCCCGCGCCGGAGCGCCTGCGCCGGGCGATCA
>DMZT01000023.1:4235-9748 GCA_003484865.1 Stenotrophomonas sp. | reverse complement strand
GTCTGCGCATCGAACCGGCACCAGAAAGGGGGACGGGTCCGTTGTCCCACGATGCCCCGGCCCGATCACCTGCCATTGGTCATGCCGGGGACACCCCCGGGAACGGCCGCGGGTCCACCGGCAACACCACCAGGAACCGCGCGCCGCCGCCCGGGGCGCTGTCCACCGCGATGGTGCCGGCATGGCGCAGTACGATTTCGCGCGCCAGGTGCAGGCCCAACCCACTGCCACTGCCGCTGGGCCGCAACCGGTGGAACGGCTCGAACACGGACAGCCGTTCGGCCTCCGGCACGCCTGGGCCTTCATCACTGACCGACAGGCCCCCATCGTCATGCAGCGCCACGGCGATCATGCCGCGGCCGCCACCGTGGGCGATGGCGTTCTGCAGCAGGCTGGCGATGACCCGGTGCAGCGCATGCGGATCCCCGCGGACCCAGATCGGCTGATCCGGAGCATCCACCGAAAAGCCGTAGCCGGCATCCACCACCAGTGGCGCGACATCGGCGGCCACGTCGCGGGTCAACGCGGAAAGATCGATACGCTGGGACTGGCTGCCGTGCCGGTCCAGCCGCTGCAGATCCAGCAGCTGCTCGGCGATGTTGCTCAGCCGGCTCAGGTCCAGCTGCAGGCGCGAACGCGCATCACCGGGCGGCAGATCGGCCAGGCGCGTGGCGAGGATCGCGATCGGCATGCGCAGTTCATGCGCTGCACCGGCGAGGAAGCGATCCTGCGCATCGTAGCTTTCGCCGATGCGGCGCACGGCCGCGTTGAAGGCGTCCACCAGCGGATAGATCTCCAGCGGCACCGCACGCGTATCCAGGCCGCTGCCGCGCTCGTTGACCTGGATCGCTGCGGCCTGCGCCGCCACGCGGTTGACCCCGCGCAGCGCGCGATGGATCACCCATGGCGCCACCACCAGCGTGATCACCAGCACCGGCAACGCGATCCAGCCGCCCAGATAGCGGAAGATCAACAGCAGCTGCCGCACGATGCTGCGTTCGGGAATGCCGCCTACCGCCACGTGCAACCGCCCTTCCGGCCGAACAACGACCACCACGCGCACGGCAAGCGCATCGGCATTGATGCGGGTACGGATGTCGGTCTGCTCGATCTGATCCAGCCGTGCCACCAACTGACGGTACTGCACGGGAACATCGCCATGTACCAGGCGTCGGCCACGCTCATCGGCCGCGGCGAACCAGAACGTCGCCGGCGGCCGTGGCACGGCCAGCGCTACCTTCGGCAGATCCGCCTCCAGTCCCTGGGCACCGAAGGTGATGGCCGATGCGATCTGGTCGCTGGTCTTCCAGTCGATATAGGCCGAACGGCGGTCGCCGTAGGTCAACACCATCGCACTCAAGGCCAGGGCGATCGTGGCCGCCTGGATCAGGCAGACCTTCCACACCAGGTTGAACGCCAGGGAATCGGGTTTGAGCAATCTCACGGCGTGTCCTTGAGCAGATATCCGATGCCGCGCATGACGTGGATCTCCACGCCCGCGTCGGCTTCCAGCAGCGCTTTGCGCAGCTTGGAGACGTGCGCATCCAGCGCATTGGATTGGATCGCATCGTCAAAGCCGTACACGGCTTCCAGCAACGAGGCGCGGCCCACCGTGCGCCCTTGCCGCAGTGCCAGTGCCTCGAGCACCAGCAGCTGCCGCCGCGGCAGCGCCAGCAGCACCTCGGACACGCGGGCTTCGCGCGCCACGAAATCGAACTGCAGCCGGCCCAGCGACAACACCGGCAGGGTGATCTGCGAGGGCCGCCGCGAGATCGCGCGGATGCGCGCGAGCAGCTCTTCGACCGCGAACGGCTTGGTCAGGTAATCATCCGCACCCACGTCCAGGCCGGTGACCCGATCGGCCACCGAATCGCGCGCGGTCAACATGATCACCGGCAGGTTGGGCACGCGCTCACGCGCGATCCGGACGAAGCTGGCACCGTCGCCGTCGGGCAGCTGCCGGTCCAGCAGCAGGATCTGATGGACGCCGGCCTTGAGGGCTTCATCGGCCTGCGCCATCGTGCCGACCACGTCGATCACCATGCCGTGGCGCGCCAGGCTGACCTGGATCGCGCTGGCCATTTCCGGGTCATCTTCCAGGAGAAGAAGGCGCATGGGGCGGTGCCTTGCGGGGTACGAAGGAGGCGATGGTACCGCGCAGCCGGACGTAACGTTCCGACAATGTAGGGCGCCCACCATGACACTCCGGTTGTTCCCCCTCGGCAGGTCCATGCACGTCCGTTTCCGTTCTCCGCGCCCTTCCCTTCCGCTGTTTGGCCTGGCCCTGGCCAGTGCGTTCACCGCCGCCACTGCGCAGGCGGCTGATGCCCCCGAGGGCGCCAGGAAAAGCAGCATCGGCATCGCCGTCGTCGCACTCAAGGCCCCCTACGCCGGCTATGACACCGATCGTCTGGCCGCCCCGATCGTCAGCTGGGAAGGCCGTTCGTTCTTCTTCCGCGGTGGCAGCGTGGGCTATCGCCTGCACCAGACCGCGCAGTCCGAGCTTGCCCTGACCGCCTCACCATACGTGATGCGCTTCAAGCGCCGCGACAGCCACGACCCGCAGCTGCGCCAGCTCGACAACCGCAGCCTGTCCGGCATGCTGGGCGTCTCCTGGCGGCACCAGGCCGAATGGGGCGTGCTGCAGGCCAATGCGCAGGCGGAAGTCACCGGACATGGCGGCGGCTTTTCGGCCGATGCCCGGTACGCCTACCCGATCCCGGCCGGCCGCGTGACCTTCATGCCTGCGCTGGGCGTGACCTACACCAGCGCCGATCTCAACGACTATTACTTCGGCGTCAGTGAACGCGAAGCGGCACGCAGCGGCCTGGCGCACTACTCGGCCGGCAGCGGTGTGTCGCCCTACATGGACATCGCCGCCGTGATGCCGCTGGGGCCGCGCTGGACCGCGACCGCGTCGATCCGCCGCACCTCGCTGGCCGATGCCGTGCGCGACAGCCCGATGACCCGTGGCGACCACATGGATACCGCCGCACTCTCCCTCAGTTACGGATTCTGATCATGCGTCAGGGAATCGTACGTCGTGTCGCGGATCTGGCCTTGCAGATCGAACCGGACCGCGCCGCCGTTCTTGAATGGATTCTGCATTCCCCACTGCCCGCGCTCGACGGGCAGACCACGTTCGAACTGGCCTGCGAGGGCCAGGGTGAACGCGTCGTCGCGCTGCTGGACACCCTGCTGCGGCAGGGTGATCCGATCCTGCCGCGCGGCTGATTCCTCGTTTTCCCCCCACCGGTGTCCTGGAGGCGCGAATGAACAACGCAACCGATACCCCGCTGCTGCAAGCAGCCAACGATGACCTCGCCGCGCACGCGATCGTGGCCAATCTCCACCGCGCGATCCAGCACCGCATGGACCGCGACAGCCAGGCCCACGGCCGTTTCTCACGGGCTTACATCGCCGAGCTGTTCGACATCGGGCGCACCATCAGTCCGGCATGTCGGCCGCACCAGGTCGACAGTGAATGGATCACCGCCCGACGTTCCTGGCTGGATACGGTGCTGGGCGAGCATCCGTTGGACCGTCGCGACGCGCAACTGACCGCTGCACGGCACGCCGCCGATGGGTTCCTGCTCCGCGCCTGCGTGCTCGGCTGTGACGCCACACCGGAGGCCGCGACCGAGCGCGTACGCGATGCCCTCATTGCCATGACCCGGCCGCCGCACTGAGTGAGGAAACGCCGCCGCTACGTGCACATGACCGCCGGAATCACCGTGCTACATTCCGGCCAAGGGGCAGGCTGACTGCTTCTTGATGCCGGTATCGGCCGGCCCGGAGCGTGCCCATGCGGTGTTCGGCCCTGCTGCTGTCCCTGCTGTTCTGCGGTGCGGCGCATGCCCAACAGGACGCGCCGCCGGACCTCGCCTTCGACCGCCCCGGCATCGGCTTCGCCGCCTCGACACTGCCCCGCGGCGGCATCGCGCTGGAGGCGGGACTGCCCAGTTTCAGCCGCGACCGCGACAGCGCGGGCGTGCTGAGCACGCAGTACAGTGCCGACATCACGCTCCGGATCGGCTTGGTCGAGCATCTCGAACTGCAGGCCTTCACCTCGCCCTGGAACCACCTGCGGGTGGCGCCGCGCGATGCACCGGCCGAGCGCAGCAGCGGTGCGGGTGACCTGGGCGTCGGACTGAAGTTCGCCCTGCCCTTGTCGTCGGAAAAACACGCCGTGGCGCTGCTGGCCAGCACCACGTTCGCTACCGGCTCGCGCGACTTCAGCGAGGGCGCCACGCAGTACGCGCTGGGTGCGAGCTATGAGTACAGCTTCAATGATCGCTGGACCGGGGCCCTGTACGCCAATGTGGCCCGCGGTGGCAGCGAGGACAGCGTCACCTGGGCGCCGAGCCTGAGCTTCGCTGCCACCGATACCGTCAGCACCTATCTGGAAGCCGGCTTCACCGACACCCACGGCGAGCCCTCGACCGGGATGGCCGGCGCAGGCGTCACCTGGATGGTGACCCCGACGGTGCAGCTGGATGCCTCATTCGATGTGGGGCTGGATGACGACAGCCGGGACACACAGGCCGGGATGGGGGTATCGCTGTATTTCGAGTGAGCCTTGCGAGGCTCGTGCAGCCTCACCAACGAAAAGGCCTGCGCGAAACCGCGCAGGCCTTTGTCTGGGACTGCAGTGTCTTTACGCGGCCGGTCAGGTCACTTTCTTGGCGATGGTCATGCCCAGCACGAACAGCACCACAGCGATGATGATGCCCGCCCAGAACAGGAACTTGGCGATGCCGATCGCGGCGCCACCGATGCCCGCGAAACCGAGGGCGCCGGCAATGAGGCCGATGACAGCAAAAATGATGGCCCACTTGATCATGATGATCCTTTCCCCGAATCGGGTTGAATGACAGGACTCCACGGTAGCCAGCCGGCTGTCTCACCTTCGTGAACGCGCCGACTGAACGGCGTGAAGTCAGGCGCGCGGCGCCAGGCGCATTTCCATCGGCTGGTAGCGCAGCCCGGAGGATTCCGCAGCATCGGCGCTGCAGGCAAAGCCGTAACGCTCATACGCAGGCACCGACGAGAGCGATGCGCTGACGGTCAGGACCTCCACACGCGCCTGCTCGATCATGGCCGCCATCAGTGCCTTGCCGATGCCCTGCTGCTGGACCGCCGGGTCGACGAACAGCATGGCGACATGGCGCCCTTCCTTGAGCTCGGCGATACCGATGATCCGTTCCTCCTGCGCGTAGGCGAACATCAGAGTGTCCTGCGCCATGCGCGCACGGAACCCTTCCACCGAGGCGATACGGCTGAAGGTCTCGACACCCAGTGCAGGCAATGATTCCGCCACCGATCCCATGAAGGCCGCCATGCATACACGGCTGGCCTGTTCGAGATCCGCTGCCACCAAGGGTCTTACCGCCATCTGCATCTCCTTCCACGTCCATGAAGTCAGCGATCACTCTACCCCGCTGGCCCCACCCCGCGCACGCCGCGCCAGCGGATCGACACCCGCTCAGCGCACGGCCTCGACAAAGACGGGC
>DMZT01000023.1:0-4065 GCA_003484865.1 Stenotrophomonas sp. | reverse complement strand
CAAAGACGGGATTGGAGTAGAACCACAGGTCCTGCCAGGGATCTTCACCGGGCACATCGGGCAGCGGCGTCACCTCCGCAGTACTGCTGCCGCGGGCACGGACGAAACCGCCCCGGGTGGGGACCGGCAACACCCAGGACACCGAGCGCCATGCGCCGTCCACCTGCCAGTCGCTGGCGCCGAACACACGCGTTTGCATCACAGGCCCATTGCCACCGCCGGGGCCGCCCACGATCAACTCCACGTGATCCAGCACCGGGTGCCGCCCAGCGTGATTGGCTGAGGCCGGTACACGCACCCGCAGTTCCACGCGCATGGAGGCGCCAGGCGACATCGACAGCGTGCCGCCCATCGTGGCACTACGTGCCTCGTCGTCGTTCGCAGTCGCACGCAGCTCCAGCGCATCGATCAGATCACCGGTGACCGCGAACATCCGTCCGTGTCGAAGGCCATCGAGGATGTCCTCGGCGTCCCGCCGCGCCCAGACATGGGTCTTGCTGTACTGGCCCGGATCGAAGTCACTGCCGCCATCACGCTGGTTGACGTGCGAATCGGAGCTGGCCGTGATCCAGAAGCGATGCCCCTCGGACAACAGCGTGTCCCAGATGCCGCCGACCGTCGCTGTCATCTGGTCGAAACCGCCCAGGGTCGGTGCATCCGCATTGCGATACAGGCCGCGATGGACACGGGTGGCCTGATGGCCCGGCGCGCCTTCCATGCCAACCAGCACCTGCGGTGCGGCCGCATGCCAGGCACGCAGTTCATCGGGCGCGACGTCGCCCCACCGGCCCATGGCGGTGGCAGTGCGCGCGGGGTGATTGATGAACATCAACGGCGGTGCCGGCAGCGACCGCATGTGGACCAGTGCATCGAGCATCGTCTGCCCGTCGTCGCGGCTTCCCTGCAGCGGCTCGCTGCGGCCGTAATCGCGTTCGATCGCGACCAGCTGCTCGCGCTCATCCGGGCCGGGGGCGATGATCAGCGAGGCGTGCTCGCCGGCCGGTACATCGAATTCCATGCCGTTGAACTGGATCAGTCCGGGCACCTCGCGGCGGGCATCCAGCAGCGCCGGCCACGCATGGTCCCGGGTGACCGCCGAATGCCCCGGCCCGCCATGATCGGTATGCACCACCCAGGTCAACCCATTGGCGAGCGCCTGCCGGGCGTTATGGGTGCGGGTGTAGGACGAGTCGCCGCCACGGATCGGCGTGGGCGGCGTGGTCCTGCGATCCCAGTCCACGCTCCACTCGCTGTGGACGTGGTGGTCGCCGGCCTGCCAGCTGCGGCCGGCATCGTCACCGGCCGCCTCGGAGACCATTGGCCACGCCAGCACGGCCACAAGCGGCAGGAAGAAAACATGTCGCATCGGATGTTCCTCACAAACGGGCAGCCGCATCCGGGGCACGCGCACGTGCCTCCGGATGCACCGCGAAGGTGGCTCAGAAATCCGCGCGCAGGCCGAGGCTGATCCGGCGACCGGAGCGCTCGTACATCGTCGGGAACGCGGGATCCATCGTGTAGCCGGTGGTCGCCTGGTTGGTCAGGTTGATGCCCTTCAGGCTGAGCTTGATGCTGTCGGTCAGGCGGTAGCCGATCGACACATCCACCTGGCCGTAGTCATCGCGCCAGATCGGGTACATGTTGTAGCCGATCGATTCAACGTACTCACCCTTGTGGTTGTACGACACGCGCGCGTCGAAGCGCTCGTTCTCGTAGTAGACGGTCATGTTGTACGACTTCTCCGAGAGCCCCGGCATCGGCGTGCTCACGCCCAGATCGGATTCACCGGCCAGCGAACTGTCCAGCATCGTGTAGTTGGCATTGATCCCGAAGCCTTCCAGCGAACCGTGCAGCATGCTCAGCGGCAGCTGCGCGATCAGCTCGACGCCTTTCACAACGTAGGTGCCATCGGCATTGATCGGCTGGTACACGTCGAAATCATAGGTGCCGTTGAGCGAGCCGTTGGCGTTGTACACCGCCACATCCGGCACCACGCCGGTCAGCGCATTGATCACCACGCCGTCGATCTTCTTGTGAAAGTACGAGGCCGCCAGCAGGCCGCCGTTGTCCAGGTACTTCTCCAGACCCAGCTCCCATTGCTTGGCATAGGTCGGCTGCAGGTCCGGGTTGCCATCGGTGAAACGGAACGAGCTCCAGCTGGCGGTGCGCTTGTAGGCGATGTCGGTCAATGCCGGGCGGATGAAGGTCTTGGAGGCGGCACCCCGCAGCACCAGTCCCTCGGCCAGTTCGGCGGTCGCATTCAGGCTCGGCAGCAGATCGTTGTAGCTGCCTTTGCGCGAGACGGGCGTGTCGGTATAGCCGGTGCTACCGTCTGCCCGCTGGATCGGGTGGAAGCCGGAGGACTGCACCGAGGTATCCACATAGCGCACGCCCGCGTTGATCGAGACCGGCACGCGGCCCACATCGAAGCCGATGTCGGTCATCGCGTACAGACTGGTCACGTTCTCGTCGACCCGGTAGTACTGGCCCGGATCGAATGGCGTTGCGAAGCCCGGATAGCGGAACGCACTGCGTGCGTAGTCGTTGGAGACCATCTTCCAGTCCAGGTCCTTCACCGAATAGCCACCGCCGGGCACGATATCGGCGATCGACTGCAACGGACTGTCGGCCAGGGTGCGCGTGTTCACCCAGCTGTTGTTGCCCGGGCCCGGCCCGTAGATCTTGGCCTCTCCGTATTCGCGCTGCTTGGACTTGTCGGTATAGCGCGCGCCGAACTGCACGCTGCTCAGCGCCGGCAGGAAGGCCAGTTCCAGCGCCTTGGTCACATCCACCTGGGCGGCATACTTGTCATCGCTGACCTTCTCCAACGTCGTCTCATACGCTTCGAACAGATACTTGTCCGAGGCGTTGTACATGTCGATGCTGGCCGGGTTGGCGCTGGGTATCGTCTCGCCACTCTTGCCGGTCCAGCGGGTTCGCGAAGGCGCGTAGGCCACATGCTTGAGGTTGCTGGCATCCAGCGTCTTGTCGGCGCCGGAGTAACCGACCATCGCATCCACGCCCCAGGTGTCGCCCTGCCAATCCATCGCCACGCTGTACTGGCTGAAGTCGGTCTTGTTGATCCGCTCCTTGCTCAGCATCTCGTGCTGGGTGGCGGTGTAGGACACATCGCGCAGCACCACGATGCCGTACTGCGACAACGTGCTGGCGTCGTAATCGTGGATGGTCTCCAGCGTGCTGCGGCTGGACGCCGAATATGCAGCCGCGTCGTACTCGTCTTCGGTGGTGTCGTAGCCGCCGCGCATCGCATCGAAGGTCAGGCTGAAACGGCTGCTCGGCTTGTACTGCAGCGAGGCGGTGGCACCCCACTTGTCCTGGTCGTTGACGAAAACACGGTCGCCCACTTTGTCCTGGAACACGATCAGGTTGCTTTCATCAGTGCTGTTGCGGTTCTTGACCACCACGCCGGCATCGCGCGCCAGCACGGCAGCGGCCTGCGTGCCGCGCGTGCCGGACGCACCGAGGAAGCGCGACATCGGGCGGAAGTTGATGCCCGAGGTGGCGTCCGTGCGGTTGCTGCGCTTGGCGGTGGCGAAGGACACCAGGCCACCCCAGTCGCCCCAGGTGTCACTGGCCAGGAAGGAGAATTTCGGGTCGACCTCTTCAGAGATCGAGTTGTGCGCCCCTTCCACCGACGCGACCAGCTTGCGGCCGGTGTAGTCGAACGGGCGCGCGGTGGAAATCTGCACCGAGCCGGCGATGCCGCCCTCTTCGTCCGCGGCGGTCGGCGATTTCAACACCGTCACCTGCTGGATGATCTCCGAGGCGAAGATGTCAAACTCGATGTCACGCCCGCCGCTGCCCGATGCCGTGGCCAGGTTGTTGATCGAGACATGGGTGTACTCCGACGGCAGGCCACGCACGTTGACGCGGCTGCCCAGGCCCTTGTCACGTTCGATGGTCACGCCCGGCATGCGCTGCAGGGCTTCGGCCAGGTTCTGCTCGGGAAAATCGGCCACGTCGGTGGCCACGATCGAGTCGGAGAAACCGATGGTGGCGCGCTTGATGTCCACCGCCTGCTCCAGGCTGCGGCTGTAGCTGCCG
>DMZT01000021.1 GCA_003484865.1 Stenotrophomonas sp. | reverse complement strand
TTCCTTGTACTTGGGCATGTGGTCCGGCAGGTCGCGGTAGACGCCGCCCGGACGGTAGTACGCCGCGTGCATGCGCGCGCCGGAGACCGCTTCATAGCAGTCCATCAGCTCTTCGCGTTCGCGGAAGGCGTACAGCATGACCGCCATCGCGCCCAGATCGAGCGCATTGGACCCCAGCCACATCAGGTGATTCAGGATGCGGGTGATTTCGTCGAACATGGTGCGGATGTATTGCGCACGCTCCGGCGCCTCGATCCCCATCAGGGTCTCGATCGCGCGCACGTAGGCGTGCTCGTTGCACATCATCGACACGTAATCCAGGCGATCCATGTAGCCGATCGACTGGTTGAACGGCTTGGACTCGGCCAGCTTTTCGGTACCACGGTGCAGCAGGCCCACGTGGGGGTCGGCACGCATGATGGTTTCGCCGTCCATTTCCAGGATCAGGCGCAGCACACCGTGCGCGGCCGGATGCTGCGGGCCGAAGTTCATCGTGTAGTTGCGGATTTCCTGGCGCAGTTCGGCCGGGTTGCTCGCAAAGGCCTGGCTGGCCTGGGTGAATTCACTCACTTGCTTGCCTCCGACTGCGCGGATTCACCGGCAGCGGTCTGGAAACGGGCGTCGTCACGGATCACGCGCGGCACGCCGACACGCGGTTCGACCGAGGTCACCGGTTCATAGATGACGCGCTGTTTTTCTTCGTCGTAGCGCACTTCGACGTTGCCGATCAGCGGGAAATCCTTGCGGAACGGATGGCCGACGAAGCCGTAGTCGGTCAGGATCCGGCGCAGGTCCGGGTGACCTTCGAAGATCACGCCGAACAGATCGAACGCTTCACGTTCGAACCAGTTCAGGCCCGGCCAGATATTGGTCAGCGAGGCGACCACCGGCAGCTCCTCGTTCGGCGCAAAGCAACGGATGCGCATCGTGAGGTTGTGCTGGTAGGAACGCAGCTGGGTAACCACGGCGAAACGCTGCAGCGGGATCGGCTGCGGCTGGGCGCCATCGCTGGTTTCGCGGGTGGGGAATTCACCCCAGGCGAAACGACCGACGGACTTGCCCTCTACGCCACGGCTGAAGCCCTGGGACGACACATCGGCCGTATCCCATTCGTCGCTGCCATAGCCGAGGTAGTCCAGGCCGCACAGGTCAACCGCCTGCTCGAAACCGAATTCGTCGCGCAGCGCCAGAGCGGTGGCATGCCAGTCAGCGGCGGGCACTTCCAGCGTCACTTCGCCGCGGGGTTCGACCACGAAGACCTGCGCACCTGCGAAACGTGCGGAAAGTCGGTCGATGAAGGAATGTGCTTGCTCTGCCATGGGGGCTTGGCGTGCTCTTGTCAGGAGGGATGTCAGCGGGCGATGGTCTGCGTACGCCAGATCTTCTTCTGCAACTGCAGGATCCCGTACACCAGCGCTTCGGCGGTAGGTGGGCAGCCGGGGACATAGATGTCCACCGGCACCACGCGGTCACAGCCACGCACTACTGCATAGGAGTAGTGGTAATAGCCGCCACCGTTGGCGCAGCTGCCCATCGAGATGACCCACTTCGGGTCCGGCATCTGGTCATAGACCTTGCGCAGGGCCGGAGCCATCTTGTTGACCAGGGTGCCGGCCACGATCATCACGTCGGACTGACGCGGCGACGGGCGGAACACCACGCCGTAACGGTCAAGATCCAGACGCGCCGCACCGGCGTGCATCATTTCCACTGCGCAGCAGGCCAGACCAAAGGTCATCGGCCACATCGAACCGGTACGCGCCCAATTCAACAGCGCATCGACGCTGGTGGTCACGTAACCCTTTTCGAGCAGGGGGTTGTCGCCTTCGGGGCGCAGGATGTCATCGACCCGCCCTTCCGGGACCGGGTTGTTCATCAGGCCGTCGAGCGTCTGAATTACTCCCATTCCAGCGCTCCCTTCTTCCAGACGTAAATGAAACCGAGGAAAAGCATGCCTACGAAGAGGCCCATCGTGACCAGCGAACGTGCGCCCAGTTCCATGAAGACCTGGGTCCACGGCACGATGAAGATGATTTCCAGATCAAATACGATGAACTGAATCGCGATCAGGTAGTAGCGCACATCGAACTTCATGCGCGCGTCCTCGAAAGCCTCGAAGCCGCATTCGTACGGCGAGAGCTTTTTAAGATCAGGACGTCGGGGACCGAGGAATCGGCCAACCAGCATCAGCGCAACGCCGATACCGGTGGCAACGATCAGAAACAGCAGAGACGGCAAATATTCGGCCAGCACAGCGATTCTCTCTTGCCTCTGCCGCTGCGCCTGCAGGCGCTTTGGCATGGGGGAGTGGACGGATACCGCTACCTGGCGCTTTGCGCGCCAGACGAACCCGCTTACAAACAAATGGTGCCCAAGAGGGGACTCGAACCCCTACGACTCTCGTCGCTACCACCTCAAGGTAGTGCGTCTACCAATTCCGCCACCTGGGCTTACGATCGCACCGGTTGTTCTCCAGTGCGCCGCATATTGTAACCGTCTTCAGCGAGTCTGGGTGCCTTCCGAAGGCTTTTCTTCACCAGATTTCGGCGTTTCCGCCTGAGCCGGCACAGTGGCCGACGGAACAGGCTGCTGCGACGGGGTTTCCGGGGCCTTCGGCACGGCCGGAAGCTCGCCTGCCGGGGCGGCCGGCGCAGTTGCGGCTGGCGCCGACATCAGACCCAGATCCTGCTGCGCCGCCGGGCGCGAGCCATGGCTGGCATACCAGGCCATGAAGAGGCTGATGCCGAAGAACACCACGGCCAGCCACTTGGTCGACTTGGACAGGAAGTTGGACGCGCCACGCGCGCCGAACACAGTGCCCGAGGCGCCGGCACCGAAACCCGACCCTGCGGCCGCGCCGGAACCACGCTGCATCAGGATGAGCGCGATCATGGCCACTGCGACCAGCACGTAGACCACATTGAGGATCAACATCAGCATTTCGAATCCGTCCTCGGACATGTCGTGCCGGCGGTTGAGCCGACAACGTAACTAATTAGCGCCCCGCCGCCGCGGCAGCGATGGCAAGGAAGTCCGCGGCCACCAGGGAGGCGCCGCCCACCAGCCCACCATCGACATCGGGCTGTGCGAACAGTTCCGCGGCGTTGTCGGGCTTCACGCTGCCGCCATAGAGGATCGACAGTGAATCCGCAATTCTAGCATCGAGCTTGGCCACTTCGCCACGGATGAACGCGTGGACCTGCTGGGCCTGTTCCTTGGAGGCAGTCCGGCCGGTACCGATGGCCCAGACCGGCTCATAGGCGACCACGGCCTGGGCGAAGCCGGCGGCGCCGACCAGCTCCAGCACCGGGGCGAGCTGGGCGGCGATGACCGCCTCGGTCTGATGGGCCTCACGCTGCTCGAGGGTTTCGCCCACGCACAGGATGGGGGTCAGGCCGGCATGCAGGGCGGCGGCGAACTTGCGGGCGACCAGCTCACTGCTTTCGGCGTGGTACTGGCGGCGTTCGGAGTGGCCGACCAGGCCGTAACGGGCACCGACTTCGGCCAGCATGGTGGCCGAGACTTCGCCGGTGTAGGCGCCCTTTTCGTTGCTGCTGACATCCTGGGAGCCAAAGGCGACGGCGCGCCCTTCGAAGGCTTCGACCAGTTCGCCCAGGTACGGGAGCGGCGGCAGGACCACGACTTCGACGCCCTGCAGTGGGAGGTCGGCAACCAGGTCACTGACCAGGTCGGTGGCGAATTGGCGGCTGCCGTGCAGCTTCCAGTTACCGGCGACGATCTTGCGGCGCATGGCGGGGGCTCCTTTGGGTATCAGCCGGCCATGATAACGGATGCAACGAAATGGCGTTGGCGGGAAAACGCTTACATTTCAATTGGATATTTATTTTTTGTTGCGGCCCCAAGTCAAAAGCAAGGGCGACGGGGCCGGTGGACGTGCCCGGACTGGGCGGGCGTGGGTGGGACGGCTAAGACGCGGTGGGTCGGCGTTGAATCTGCCCTGCTCTCCGGCGAGGCAATCTGTCGGGGCGAGCGCTGCCATGCCCAGCCGGGACGCGCCGTAAACC
>DMZT01000020.1 GCA_003484865.1 Stenotrophomonas sp. | reverse complement strand
ATTCCTCACCGCCATAACGGGCAACCAGATCCGTGCTGCGCACCGCGCACCCCGCCAACGTTGCAGCGACCAGGCGCAGGCATTGATCGCCGGCCGGGTGCCCGAAGCGGTCGTTGAACGCCTTGAAGCAGTCGATATCGACCATCAGCAACGCGATCCCCTGCCCGCTTCGCCGCGCCTGCTCCCACGCATCACGCAGGCTCTGGTCGAACTGGCGTCGGTTGGCCAAGCCGGTGAGGCTGTCGATCCGCGACAATGCATCGAGCTGGTCCTGCCGCGCGAACGAACGCATCTGCATCAACACACTGCGCAGGCCCGACCCCACGGTAGCCAATGCAAACCCGGCTACGGCCAGATAGGGATGCTCGCGCACCATCAATGCCGACACCACCATCAGCGACAGGGCCAGGATCAAGGGGCTCCCGGCGCGCACGGCCATCACCAGCGCGCGCGGCACACGCACTTCACTGCGTCGGGAAGGCCGCAGCGCCATGATCGCCAGCAACAGGAACGGGACATCGATCAGCAGATCGACCAGGCCGCCGTAGCCGCCCTCCGTCTCGACGTAGTTGATGTACCCGGCAACGCCCAGGTACACCCAGGCGAACACGCACAACGTCCGGAAGAACACGCGCCGAGAGGGATCTTCGCTCGCCCGCCAGCGCAGCAGCGCAAAGCCGGCGATGAAAATGTTCTCCACATCGAACATCAGCCGCAGGTGTGCGATCCCGTCCTCGCCCGCATCGTTGAGCGTGGCGAAGGAGAACGTGTAGACGAAGAACAGGTAGCCGAGCAGCAGCGCGAGCAGCGCATCAATCAGGCTGAGGTACCACGGCTCATGCCGCGGATGGGCCATCGCGAAGGTGAGCGGCACGCCGTACAGCACGTACAGCAGCATGCTCAGCCCCGGCGTCGCATCGGCGTTGCCTCGGCCGACCTCCTGGTACATGTTCAACGCCATGCCTGCCGCCCACAGCCCCATGCCCAGCGCCATCGCGACCCAGCCGACGATCGAGGCGCTGCGGCGCCCCCGCCACACACAGGCCAGCCCCGCCAGCAGGGGCGCTCCGATCAGGAACGCATAGGACACCGGCAGCGCATGCGCGGGCATCAGCACCAGCGCGATGCCATGGCACAGCAGGTACAGTACCGACAGCCAGACCACCATGCGGCTTTCCATTCCGATGCGGCGTTGCGACCAACATACAAGGTTGCCCGGCACCTGGGGATCAATTCATCCCGAGTTGACGGCGTGGGCGCGGCAGGGCGCCGGGCAGCGTCGGCTACTCTTCCTCGAGCTGCTGGAAACGTTCCGCCAGGAAATCGATCAGCGCGCGTACGGAGGGCAGCAGTCCGCGCCGTGAGGGGAATACCGCGTGGATGATCTCCCGCCGTGGCGCCCACGCGGGCAGCACGTGCACCAGCGTGCCAGCGGCAATCTGGTCGCACACCATCATCCGCGGCAGCTGCACCACGCCCACGCCGGCCACCGCGGCCGCGCGCAGGGTCAGCATGCCGCGGGTGACCAGGCGCGGCCGATGATGGATGTCCGCGCGCGTGCCGTCCGGGCCGAACAGATTCCAGACGTGCTCGTTCTGCGGCAGGCCCAGCTCCATGCTCGGCAACGCAGCGAGATCGGCCGGCACCTGCGGCAGGCCCAGCCGCGCGATCAACGCCGGGCTGGCGACCAGGCACTGGCTGCGCTCGGCCAGCACCCGCATCACCAGCTCGGTGTCCTGCAATGGCGGTGGCCGCACCCGGATCGCGATATCGATGCCCTCGGCAATCAGATCGACCCGGCGGTTGGTGGCATCCAGCTGTATCGCCACCCCCGGGCACTGCGCCAGGAAGGCCGCGATCATCTCGCCGACACGCGTGTCCAGCAGCGCGACCGGGCAGGCCACCCGGACGATGCCGCGCGGCTCGCTGCGGGTGAGTTCGATCGCTTCCTGGGCGGCTTCGGCTTCCACCAGCATCGCCTTGCAGTGCGCGTAGAACGTCTGGCCGACCTCGGTGACCGAGAAGTGCCGCGTCGAACGCTGGATCAAGCGCACCCCCAGCCGCTCCTCAAGCAGCGCCACCCGGCGGCTGAGTTTCGACTTGGGCACCCCCAGCGCCCGCCCCGCCGGCGCGAAACCGCCGTGATCGACCACCTGGGCGAAATAGTAGAGGTCATTGAGATCCTGCACGGCCGCCTCCAGCGTTCACCAAATAGGACTATGAGGATAAATTCTGCTGACTACCGGCGCCAGCGTCCTGAATCCATCATCTCTTCCATCAGACACGGGCCTGCCCCCGGAGGAGTACGACATGAAGAAGATTCTCGGCATCTACAGCGCCCCCAAGGCGCACTGGGTGGGCGACGGCTTCCCGGCCCGGACCCTGTTCTCCTATTCCAGCCACGGCCAGCAGGTCAGCCCCTTCCTGCTGCTGGACTATGCCGGCCCGATGAAGTTCACCCCCGCTGCGCAGCCACGCGGCGTTGGCCAGCATCCTCACCGCGGCTTCGAGACGGTGACCATCGTCTATGAGGGTGAAGTGGAGCATCGCGATTCCACCGGCGCGGGCGGCACCATCGGCCCGGGCGACGTGCAGTGGATGACCGCCGCCTCCGGCATCCTGCATGAAGAGTTCCACTCCCACGCCTTCACCCGCACCGGCGGCACGCTGGAGATGGTGCAGCTCTGGGTGAATCTTCCGGCCAAGGACAAGATGGCCGCGCCCGGCTACCAGACCCTGCTGAACGCGCAGATTCCGTCGGTGCCGTTGCCGGACCAGGCGGGCCGCGTGCGCGTGATCGCCGGTGAGTTCGACGGCCAGCGTGGCCCCGCGCGCACCTTCACGCCGATGGATGTGTGGGACCTGCGGCTGCTCCAGGGCCATAGCGCCCACCTGCCGGTGCCCGAGGGGCGCCATGTCGCCCTGGTCGTGCTGCGCGGCAGCGTGCAGGTCAATGGCAGCCAAGCCGTGCACGAGGCGCAGCTGGTGATGCTCGATCGCGATGGCAGCGCCCTGCAGATCGAGGCCAACAGCGATGCCACGGTGCTGGTGCTCAGTGGCGAACCGATCGATGAGCCGATCGTGGGCTACGGGCCCTTCGTGATGAACAGCCAGGACGACATCAGCCAGGCCTTCGCCGATTTCAAGAGCGGCCGCTTCGGCCAGATCGCTCACGCGTAATTCCGGCGACGTGCTGGATTCGCAGCGCGATTGACGCATCCCCTGTCCTCCGTGGCGATGGTCGTTGCCATCGCCATACCCCGGCCGCCCAGCGGCCTCCCCATTCCCAGGAGTATTTCCCATGGCAAGCGAACCCATCCGTGATCCTGTCACCGATCACCTGCTGACCCCGCAGAACGCCGCCTTCATCATCATCGACTACCAGCCGGTGCAGGTGAACTCGATCGCCTCGATGGACCGGCAGTTGCTGGTCAACAACATCGTCGGCACCGCCAAGGCCGCCGTCGCCTACGGGCTGCCGATCGTGCATTCCACGGTCAATGTGCGCAGCGGCCTCAACAAACCGCCGATTCCGCAGCTGCGCAAGGTGCTGGCCGACCATCCCACCTACGACCGCACCACCATCAATGCATGGGAAGACACCGCATTCCGCGACGCGGTGCAGGCCACCGGGCGCCGCAAGCTGATCATGACCGCCCTGTGGACCGAAGCCTGTCTGACCTTCCCCGCCCTGGATGCTTTGAAGGAGGGCTACGAGGTGTACGTCGTGGTCGATGCCGTTGGCGGCACCTCCCTGGCCGCGCATGACGCGGGCCTGCGCCGCATCGAACAGGCCGGCGGCAGGATGATCAGCGTGCCTCAGCTGTTCTGTGAGCTGCAGCGCGATTGGCAGCGCCAGGACACGGTGCCGGCGTTCATGGATCTTTTCATCCAGACGGGCGGCACTGCCGGCATCCAGTTCTCCTACGATCGCCAATGAGCGACGCAACGGCCAC
>DMZT01000156.1:866-10587 GCA_003484865.1 Stenotrophomonas sp. | reverse complement strand
CGCGATCGGCCTGGCGCTGACATTGATCCACCTGATCAGCATTCCGGTCACCAATACCTCGGTCAATCCGGCGCGCTCCACCGCCGTGGCGCTGTTCGCCGGCAGCGGCGCGCTCAGCCAGCTGTGGCTGTTCTGGCTGGCACCTCTGTTGGGGGGCCTGATCGGCGGCATCGTCTACAAGTGGATGGGCGCCGCGCCCCGTTGACCGGTGTGGCCGGGCGGTCCCGGACCGCCCGGCGTCGGTGCAGAAAGGTTCACCTGAAACCGTTGTTTGTACACTGAGTCACATTCCGTTAAGGTCCCGATCACTCGTCCGACACTGACGGCAGCGAGTGATCCGGTACGCGCGCGGGGAATGCGCCACCACGGCCTGGGTTGTCGACGGCCACCGGACTGCCTGTCAGCGACGGACGCGATCATCGACCTTGGGGGAACCATGAACGTCCTGCGCGCTGTCGTATGTGTGTGTCTGCTGGTCACTGCCGGCGCCGTTGCGGCGCAAACGACCAGCGAATGTCCGTCCCTGCCCGCCAGCAGCGGCCTGGAATGGCAGTCGCTCGTCCAGCGCGACTTCATCCTGTGCAAGGCCACCGCCGCCGATGGCCGCGAAGTGCTCAGCCTGACCTTGAGCGCGCGCAATCCCGAGCTGCCGTTGAACCGCGCGCTGCGCCAGGAAAAAGGCAGCTTCGCGGGTGAAACCCTGTACTGGTACCAGCCCGACCTGGGGGGACAGAAACCGCCGGGCTATGACACCCGCCGGATCACTGTGGTGAAATTCGACAAGAACCGTTTTGCGCAGATTGCGCTGTACGCCGGCGACAAGAGCGAACTGGGTTCGCTGCAAACGCTGGCGCAGGGGATGAACCTGACGCCCTCGGCTGTCGCCGCCGGGCGCTGAGGACGAGGTCGGGACAGTGCACCGCACTCATCCCGTCATCCACGGTAGCGCCAGCCGCTGGCCGGCGCCTCCCACACCGTCAGGTGTCATGCGCCGGCCGGCCAGCGACCGGTGCCCACGTGCCTCAGAAGCGGCCTTCCTGGAAATCCACGAAGGCCTGCATCAGCTCCTGCTTGGTGTTCATCACGAACGGCCCATGCCGCATGACCGGCTCGCGCAGCGGGCGGCCGGCCACCAGGATCAGGCGCGCACCGGTTTCACCGGCACGCAGGCTCAGCTGCTCACCGCCGCCCAACACCGCCATTTCCTGCTTGGCCACCGGGCGCGCGTCGTCACCCTCGCCGACCTCCAGGCCCCCTTCGAACACGTACGCGAAGGCGTTGTGGCCATCCGGCAGCGTGTAGCTCCAGCCCGCGCGCGCATCCAGGGTGATGTCCAGGTACACCGGATCGGTGGCCGGCTGCACGATCGGCCCCACGGTGTCACCCACCTGGCCGGCGATGACCTTGACCTGCACACCGTCGGCCGGCGCGGTCACCGGGATGTGGTCCGGCGCGAACTCCTGGTACTTCGGATCGGTCATCTTGTCGCGCGCCGGCAGGTTCACCCACAGCTGGAACCCACGCATCTGTCCGGATTCCTGTTCGGGCATTTCCGAGTGGATCAAGCCGCGGCCCGCCGTCATCCACTGCACGCTGCCCGGCGTGAGCAGGCCCTCGTTGCCGTGGTTGTCCTTGTGCCGCATGCGGCCGTCGAGCATGTAGGTGACGGTCTCGAACCCACGGTGCGGATGGCTGGGGAAGCCGGCGATGTAGTCCTCGGCGCGGTCCGTGCCGAATTCATCCAGCAGCAGGAACGGGTCCAGGTCGGGCAGCGACGGCCCCCCGATCACCCGCGTCAGGCGCACGCCGGCGCCATCGGAGGTGGCCATGCCACGGATGGTGCGCAGCACGCGCACCGGGGTTGGGCTGCTCATGGTGACTCCAGGGTCGGTGATCGATCAACAAGATGGCCTCGCCGGCCCCGCCGGCCAACCGTCATGCCCGCAACCGATTGTTCCAAGCGTGATGTTCCGATGACGTGCACGGGCACGCGCCCCACCCACCCTACGACCAAAGTACTAGCAGCAAGCCCCCGCCATTGCATTGACCCCGTCAGTGCCAAGGCGGACTCTTACGACGATCTCCAGGGAGACGCAATCTCATGAAAGGTTTTTCAAAACTGGGTTGGGCAGTCATCGCACTGCTTGGCGCGTTCTGTCTAGGCACCGTCGCGCTGCGCCGCGGTGAACCCATCAATGCGCTGTGGATCGTCGTCGCTGCGGTCTCCATCTATCTCATCGCGTATCGCTTCTACAGCCTGTTCATCGCCGACAAGGTGATGCAGCTCGATCCGACCCGGGCCACGCCCGCGGTGATCAACAACGATGGCCTGGATTACGTCCCGACCAACAAACACGTGCTGTTCGGCCATCACTTCGCCGCCATCGCCGGTGCAGGGCCGCTGGTCGGCCCGGTGCTGGCCGCGCAGATGGGCTACCTGCCCGGCCTGCTCTGGCTGGTGGTGGGCGTGGTCGTGGCCGGCGCGGTGCAGGATTTCATGATCCTGTTCCTCTCCAGCCGCCGCAACGGCCGCTCGCTGGGTGACCTGGTGCGTGAGGAAATGGGGCCGGTACCCGGCACCATCGCCTTGTTCGGCGCCTTCCTGATCATGATCATCATCCTGGCGGTGCTGGCGATGGTGGTGGTCAAGGCGCTGGCCGAAAGCCCCTGGGGCATGTTCACGGTCATCGCGACCATGCCGATCGCCATCCTGATGGGCGTGTACATGCGCTACATCCGCCCGGGCAAGATCGGCGAGATCTCCGTGGTCGGCCTGATCCTGCTGCTGGCCGCGATCTGGTTCGGTGGCAAGGTCGCCGCCGATCCGGTCTGGGGCCCGGCCTTCACCTTCACCGGGATCCAGATCACCTGGATGCTGATCGGCTACGGCTTCGTCGCCTCGGTGCTGCCGGTGTGGCTGCTGCTGGCGCCGCGCGATTACCTGTCCACCTTCCTCAAGATCGGCACCATCGTGGCGCTGGCGATCGGCATCCTGATCGTCATGCCGGAACTGAAGATGCCGGCCCTGACCCAGTTCGCCGCCAGTGGCGACGGCCCGGTCTGGAAAGGCGGGATGTTCCCGTTCCTGTTCATCACCATCGCCTGCGGCGCGGTCTCCGGCTTCCATGCCCTGATCGCCTCGGGCACCACGCCCAAGCTGCTCGCCAATGAGCGTCACATGCGCTACATCGGCTACGGCGGCATGCTGATGGAATCGTTCGTCGCGGTGATGGCGCTGGTGGCCGCCTCGATCATCGACCCGGGCATCTACTTCGCCATGAACGCACCGGCGGCCGTGATCGGCCCGGATGCGGTCTCCGCTGCGGCCTACATCAGCAATACGTGGGGCTTCATCATCACCCCCGAGCAGCTGGAGGCCACGGCCGCGGCGATCGGCGAGCCGACCATCCTGCACCGCGCCGGTGGTGCACCAACGCTGGCGGTGGGTATCGCGCAGATCCTGCACGAAGCGATCCCGAGCGGCAGCAACGCGATGATGGCGTTCTGGTACCACTTCGCGATCCTGTTCGAAGCGTTGTTCATCCTCACCGCGGTCGATGCCGGTACCCGTGCCGGTCGCTTCATGCTGCAGGACCTGCTGGGCAACTTCATCCCGGCCCTGAAGAAGACCGAATCGTGGACCGCCAACATCATCGCCACCGCCGGTTGCGTGGCGCTGTGGGGCTATCTGCTCTACACCGGCGTGGTGGATCCCTTCGGCGGCATCCAGACCCTGTGGCCGCTGTTCGGCATCTCCAACCAGATGCTGGCCGGCATCGCGCTGATGCTCGGTACCGTGGTGCTGTTCAAGATGAAGCGTGACCGCTTCGCCTGGGTGACCGGCGTGCCGGCCGTGTGGCTGCTGATCTGCACCACCTATGCCGGCCTGATCAAGATCTTCGACAGCAACCCGGCGCAGGGCTTTCTGGCCCAGGCGCACAAGTACCAGGATGCGATCGCCAGCGGCACGCTGACCGCCCCGGCCAAGACCGTCGGCCAGATGCATCAGATCGTGGTCAACGCCTACGTCAACACCGGCCTGACCGTCCTGTTCCTGTTCGTGGTGTTCTCGATCCTGTTCTACGCGATCAAGACCATCTTCCTGGCCCGCCGCACGCCGCAGCGCACCGACAAGGAAACCCCGTACGTGGCGCTTGAGCCGCACCAGATGGCGGACCTGTGATGAGTACTGAACTTGTCCCCGCTGGTCAGTACCAGGCCCACCGCCGCATCTGGCGGCGCCTGGTGCAGACCGCACGGCTGTGCTGCGGCATTCCTGATTACGACAACTACGTCCGGCATGTGCTGGAGAAGCATCCGGACCGCGTGCCGATGGACTACAAGACATTCTTCCGCGAGCGCCAGGAGGCGCGTTACAGCGGCAAGAACGGGGGGCGCTGCTGCTGACCTCCGGCAGCGGCACTCGAAAACGGCGGTGCGAAAGCGCCGCCGTTTTTTGTCGGGTCGCGTTTGCCACTGCCTGCGACAGGCCTCAGGGGCAGCCGGCCAGCGCGGCCGGCTTTACTGGAGCGTGAGGGGGCTCAACGTTACCTGTGCATTGTTCGCCGCGCCCATCCGCCCGGTATAAGTCTTACCGCGCTGGAGCAGATAGAAGCTGTCCAGGTAGTCGGTATCGTTGGTAAACCAGCCGCTCGGCATGGCCTTGAGGATCGCGCCGCCGATCTCGGCAATCACCGCATACTCCGGGGCGAAGGCACCCAGCCCCAGCTTCACGCCTTCGGTGAGGGCGATCAGCAGGTCCTTGTAATTGGTGTCGCCATCGTCTTCGAACAGTTGCACGTTGGCGGTATCGAACCGGTAGTTGCCCCAGATCACCAACGGTTGGCCCGGGGTGTAATCGGTCTTGTCATGGTCCAGGTACGGCAGTGACACCGTGGCCATCTCCGGCTCTGCCTCGCCTGTCTGCAGGCCGGAGACCACGGCGAACACTTCCGCGCCGCCCAGGGCCCACGGCTCGCCGTCATTGGCCAGGCGGATACGGTCAAGCCGGGTGACATCCAGGGAGGTCGCTCCATCGGCGGCCACCGTGAGGCGATCGGCCGACTGCAGTCCCCTCGCCTGCAACCCGGCATTGATCAGGGCCATGCCTTCCTGGACCGCCTGCCCGGTATCGATGTCCACAATCAGCACCGGGAAGGTCGGGGCCACCTGCGCATCCAGCAGATGCTGACGCCCGTGCCGGTCGTAGGCCACCAGGGAGGTCCATGTGCGGTCGTTTCCCTTGGGCAGCACCGCTACCCAGAGATCGGCAGGCGCCACCGACGCCAGTGTCTGCCCTGCCGGGACGAAGCTGCGGACCTGCAGCAACCCACGATCTGCGGCCGGCAGGCCCTTGTACTGACGGACCAGATCATCGCGTTCGGACAGCATCCGCGACGCCAGGCTGTTCCCACCCGGATCGCTCTCGGCCAGGACCGCGGTCAACGGCAGCCCGCGTTCGGGGTGCTCCGCCAGCGCATCGACGAGGGCGCCGGCCCGTGCCGGCTGCCCGAGCCACGCCGCCACATCGCGTGCACTTGCATCGGCCACGGCATGCACACTTCCTCGCTCGCCCGGGGCAGCTTGTACGGACACAGAAGCGAACATCAGTACGCCGGCGGTGATCACCGACATCAACACGTCTTTGGTCTTCATCGTGCTTCCTGACAGGTGTCGACTGCCGTCGACAAAGAACCCATGCCATGCGCGTTCGGCGCACGGCACAGTGCATGGCGCCGGACCTTACGCGGCGGTGCCAGGGCGATCCCGTACGCCTTTCACACTTCATGGCAAATGCAGCCACTTCTGACACCGGCGCGTGACCTGGGTCCCAGACCCTTGGCGTTCAGCGGGTCATAGCCGCCAAAAAAAGAGGCGGCCATCAAGGCCGCCTCGGGAGTCGACAACGCGGCGCGCGCTTACGCGCCGGCCATCCATTTCAGGATCAGGCCGGTCACATACGCCAGGCCGGTCCCGGTGGCATAGCCCACGGTGCCCAGCAGCACGCCGACCGGCGCCAGCGACGGATGGAACGCGGCGGCGACCACGGGTGCCGACGCCGCTGCACCGATGTTGCCCTGCGAGCCGATCGCGAAGAAGAACAGCGGCGCGCGCAGCAGCTTGGCGGCGATCAACAGCACCAGGATGTGGGTCAGCATCCAGATCGCGCCGAGCGCGAACAGCCATGGCCGCTCGAGCAGCGAGAGCAGGTCCATCTGCATGCCGATGCAGGCGATCAGGAAATACAGGAACAGCGTGCCCAGGCGCGAGGCACCGGCCGACTCCAGGCGCCGCACACGGGTGAAGCTCAGACCCAGGCCGAGCGCCGTGGACAGCAGCACCACCCAGACGAACGCGCTGTCCAGGCTGAACTGGCTGGCCCAGCTCACATTGGCCTTGAACCAGCCGCTCAGCGGCGCGGCGATGGCATGCGCCAGGCCGACGCCGCCCAGCCCCACACCGACGATCACCATCAGGTCGGTCAGGCTCGGAATGCGGGCATTCTGTGCTTCGTATGCCGAGATGCGCTCCTTCATCTCATCAATGGCGCGGGTATCGGCCCCGCTGCGGGCATCGATCTGCTTGGCGCGGTTGGCCAGGAACAGCAGGACCGCCATCCACAGGCTCGCGCAGGCCACATCGACCACGGCGAACTGGCCGAACGTCGTCGCATCGGTGCCGAACACTTCACGCATCGCCACCATGTTGGCGCCGCCGCCGATCCAGCTGCCGGCCAGGGCCGCCATGCCCTTCCAGGTATCACCGGCCACGGTGGCCGGGTGGATCCAGGACATCGCCTGGAACGACACGATGGCGCCGAGGATGATGCCCAGCGTGCCGGCGCAGAACATCACCAGCAGCTTCGGGCCCAGCTTCATGATGCCCTTGAGGTCGATCGACAGGGTCAGCAGCACCAGCGCGGCGGGCAGCAGCACGTCACGCGCGATCGGGTTGTAGAGCGGGGTGTTGTGGCCGTCGATGAGGCCGGCGGTGTTGTAGATGGCCGGGATGAAGTAGCACAGCAGCAGGGCCGGTACCCACGCGAAAATCTTCTTGAGGATCGGGGTCGGGCCGCTGGCGGCCCAGAAGATCACCGCCAGGGTGGCGGCGATCAGGCCGAGGCCGACGATGTCATTGGTGATCAGGGCAGTACTGGGTTCGGTCGGCATCAAGCCATCCTCTGTCGATCGAAGGGAAAAAAAAAGCGCCGCATAGAGCGGCGCCTCCGGAGCTTAACATTGTCTTCACGGCACCACACTTTGCGGCGCAGCGAGCAGGACGATCACGACGCGGGCAGCGATGGACGTTCACTGCGCCCGGGCAGCGAGGCCCCCAGATCGAGGATCACGCAGGTGCCCCGGGGGACACAGGGCTCGATCTGCAGCGCCCAGCCCAGGTGTTCACAGAGCCGGGCGATCAGCTCCAGGCCGATCCCGCTCTGTTCGTTGCGGTCGCCCCGGGCCATGCGCGCATGCACCGCCGCGATCTCTTCCGGACTCATGCCGAGCCCCGGATCCTGCAGGGTCACCACCGCCTGGTCGGAGACCTGGATGTGGATGGTGCCGCGGCCGCTGTTCTCGATCGCGTTGCGCAGCAGATTGCCGATCGCCGCCTGGACCACCCCCAGTGGCGCGACGATATCCACCCGCGCCAGGCCGTCGATCTCGATGCGCAGGTCCTTGTCGCCCATCAGGTGACGATGGTCTTCAATGATGTCCGGCACCAGCAGATCGAGCGGAATTCGCTCGCCCAGTGCAGCCAGCCGCGCCGGGTCGCGCGCCAGCACCAGCAGCAACTGGATCAACTGCTCCACGCCCTGCGCGGTGCGGTGCACCCGCTGCATCTGCTGGCGGGCGCGGTCGGGAATGTCCGGCTGGCCAAGTGCCAGTTCCGCTGCGCCGGTAATCACCGCAATCGGCGTGCGCAGCTCATGGCTGGCCGTGCTGATGAAGATCCGCTCGCGCTCAACGAACTGTTCGTTGCGCGCCAGGTAGTCGTTGAGCGCGTTGGCGATCACGTACAGCTCGGAGCTGGCCCGTGGGTCCACCTCCACCCGTTGCCCGGGAACACCCGGCCGCAGGTCGTCGATGCGCCGGGCCAGCGAGCTCAGCGGCCGTACCAGGCGACCGACGCCGAAAGACGCCATCACCACGGTGACGATGATCATCAGCACACCGGCCAGCAGCACCCAGCGCGTGGCGAACTGTTCCAGCTCATGGAAGTCATTGATGTCCAGCACCAGTGCCAGCCGCCCCAGCTGCGTGGTTTCGCGGACCATCACCGCGCTGGCGCGTCCGTTGACCTCCACACCGTCGTGCAGCCCCGGATGCAGCGTGCGCAGGCTCTCCGGCACCGTCGGGCTGCCGTTGATGTAGAACAGCCGCAGGGTGTCCGAATCCTGCCAGCGGTAATGCGGCTCGTGTTCGATGTGGTTGACGATGCTGTCCAGCTCGGAGTTGAGCAGCGCGCGCCATGCCGAGTGCTCGGCGTGTTCGTGCACGTAGTTGCCCACGCTGAATACCGCCAGCGAGATCAGCGCGAGGTAGCCCAGCAGCCACCACACCATGCGCCGGTGCATGGGCGCTGGCTTGGGCGCGCGCTTATGCCACTTCATCGGAACTGTCCGCAGCCGACACGCCGAGGCGGTAGCCGACCCGCGGCAAGGTGTGGATCAACTTCTGCTGGAACGGGCCGTCCACGCTGCGGCGCAGTTCGTACACATGCGAGCGCAGCAGATCGCCATCGGGCAACTCGTCGCCCCACAGCGCGAACTCCAGCTGCTGGCGGGTCACCGCGCCCGGGCTGGCCCGCATCAGTACTTCCAACAGCTTGCGGCAGGCCGGGTACAGGTGCAGCGCCTTGCCGTCGCGCTGCGCCTCCAGCGTGGCCAGATCCAGCTTGAGGTCGGCCACTTCCAGCACCTTGCGCGGATTGCGGCCCTTGGCACGCACCATCAGTGCCTCCAGGCGCACTTCCAGCTCGGGCAGCGCGAACGGCTTGGTCAGGTAATCATCGGCACCCGCACGAAACCCCGCGATTTTGTCCGGCAGCTCATCGCGTGCGGTGAGCATGATCACCGGCACTTCCGAGCCGTGGTCAGCACGCAACCGGCGCAGGACCTCCGGGCCCTCCATGCGCGGCAGCATCCAATCCAGGATCAGCGCGTCATAGGGCTGCGACACGGCCAGGTGCAGGCCGGTCACGCCGTCGGGGGCGACATCGAGCACATGGCCCCGCGACTCGAAATAATCGAATAGATTGGCAACCAGCTGACGGTTGTCTTCAATGACCAGCAGCCGCATGGGAGACTCTCGTGACCGGTTGAACGCATGGTAGCGGGAACCGTGTCGGAATCCGGTCGCAATGGGGTGGTTTACGACGCTTTTCCTACGCTGTCGGGGAGACAGTGGCTGTTTTGCCGACGAGCCTGGGCGTGATCGAATCCTTCTTCCTGCGGCGCTGGTCGCGTGTGCTGGTCTGCCTTGCCCTGCTGCTGGCGCTGGCGGCCGGCATCGGCCTGCGCCAGCCCTCACCGCCGGATGAGCCGCGCTTCGTGCTGGCCGCGCGTGCCATGGTCGAGTCCGGCCAGTGGCTGCTGCCGCACCGCGGCAGCGAACTGTATGCGGAAAAACCGCCGGTCTTCATGTGGATGCAGGCGGCCAGCCACCAGCTGTTCGGCGGCTGGGCCCTCGCCTTTCTGGTGCCCTCGCTGCTGGCCGCG
>DMZT01000156.1:0-757 GCA_003484865.1 Stenotrophomonas sp. | reverse complement strand
CCTCGCTGCTGGCCGCGCTGCTTACGCTGTGGCTGACCTGGGATCTGGGCCGGCGGCTGTGGACCCGGCGCGTCGGCTGGTGGGCCATGCTCGCGTTGTTCAGCTGCCTGCAGTTCGGCCTGATGGGCAAACGGGCCCAGATCGACATGGTGCTGGTGGCGATGACCACCCTGTCGCTGTGGGGGCTGCTGCGCCACCTGCTGGAGGGCCGCAACCGCCCGGCGTTGTGGTTGGCCGGCTTCGCTGCCGGGGTGGGCACTGTGACCAAGGGCGTCGGCTTCCTGCCGCTGCTGGTGCTGGTGCCGTTTGCCCTGTGGCGCTGGCGCGCCCGTGGCACGGCATTGCCGCCGGGCACCGCACGCGATCTGTGGTGGTTGCTGCCGGCCTTCCTGCTCGGCACGGCGGTCTGGCTGGCGCCGTTGGGCATCGCCCTGCTCAACGCGACCGATCCGGCACTGCATGCGTATGCACGCGAACTGCTGTTCAAGCAGACCGGCACCCGCTACGCGAACGCCTGGCACCACGTGAAGCCTGCGTGGTATTACCTGCAGGTGATGGCGACGTTGTGGCTGCCCGGCAGCCTGCTGTTGCCGGCGCTGATCCCCGCGTGGTGGCGCCGCCTCAACCGCCTGGACGGACGCTGGTGGCTGCTGCTGGGTTGGGCGCTGCTGGTACTCGTCTTCTTCAGCGCCAGCCCGGGCAAGCGCGAGGTGTACATCTTCCCGATGCTGCCCGCGCTGTGCCTGGCCGCCGCACC
>DMZT01000157.1:15634-15986 GCA_003484865.1 Stenotrophomonas sp. | reverse complement strand
GCGCCGCCCCGGCCGCACGTGGCCGTGCCGCGAGCAAGGCCACCAAGGCCCCGGCCAAGGCCGTGCGCAAGCTCGGCAAGGTCGCTCCGAAGTATCGCAACCCGGCCAACCCGAAGGAAACCTGGACCGGCCGTGGCAAGCAGCCGCGCTGGCTGGCTGCGCATACCGCCAAGGGCAAGAAGGTTGAAGAGTTCCTGATCAAGAAGTAAGCCGTTCAGTCACTGCTGCACATGAAAACGCCGGCCTCGCGCCGGCGTTTTCGTACCCGTTCATGGCGCGCGCGATGACCGGGAGGGTCAAAGATTCTTGCGCGCCGGGATCAGCAGATTGCCGAACAGCAGGCCGGCCACCA
>DMZT01000157.1:2375-15442 GCA_003484865.1 Stenotrophomonas sp. | reverse complement strand
CGCCATCACCACGTTGAGCACGGTCATCAGCACGGTCTGGCCGGCGCTCATGTCCTGCTGCTGGACCAGCGTCAGCACGCCGCGCAGGCTGGTACTGCCGGGCACGAGCATGATGATGCCGGGCAAGCGGATGATCGCGCCCGGGCGCTGCGCCAGCCGGCCAAACAGATTGCCGGCGGCGGTCAGCAGCATCGCCGACATGAAAATACCGGCCGGGATGCCCCAGGCCTGGCCCGCGAACTTGGAGATCGCATAGCCGGCGACGGCCGCCGCCATCACCCAGGGGAAATCGCGGCGGTTGGCCTTGAACAACATCGCGAACGCGAACGCGGCCAGCAGCAGCGCGCCCCACTCGACCCAATCGGCCTGCGGTCGCGAGGCGCGCACCAGCGGTTCCAGCCCGACGATGCCGGACAGGGTCACCGCGATCACCGCGCCCACCGTCAGTTTCAGGATCGTGGTCACCGCACCGGCAAACCGCGCCGTGCCGGAGACCCAGTGCTGGCTGGCCAGCTCATTGACCGCATTGGTCAGCGACATCCCGGGCAGCAGCACCACCAGCGAGGCGATGATCACCGTGTTGAGGTTGAGCGCCCCGATGAAGGAGGCCACCAGCGTCGCCACCGAGCCGGCGAGCAGGGCCGCCAACGCTTCGTTGGCCTCGCGCGTGGCCGGGCGGCGGTCGGTATACATGCCCATGACGCCGATCAGCAGACCGATCACGCCGGCGGTGGCGATATCCAGCCACGGCAGTTTCCACAGGCCGGCCACGCCCGCTGCGCCCAGGCTGTAGGAAAGAATGGTGCGGATCTTGCCCCAGCGGCCGGGATCCTTGTCCAGCTGGCGCAGCGCGGTGTGCCCCTGCGCGATGCTCATGGTGCCGTTGGCCACCGCATCGGTGATCTGGTCGGCGATGCTGAGTTTATGCAGGTCGTTCTCGCCCGGCGCCAGCCGGATCACGCGGGTGATGTCCGACGAACCGATCGCCTTGGTCGGGTCGCTGAAACTCAGGATCAGGCCGGTCGGGTTCGACCACGGCTCGCAATCCAGGTCCAGCCGCTGCGCCAGCGCGACCACGGCTGCTTCCAGCCGCTGCGCGGTAGTGCCATAGCTGTGCAGGCGCCCGGCCATTTCCGAAACGAAGGCCACGCGCTGTGCGTAGGTGGCCGGTGGTGCAACGATGGTGGGGGCGTCGGCAGACATGCGCCGTAGTATTACCCGAACACGCCCCGGCCTGAAGAATCCCGGTGGCATCGCATCGCGGCATGACGCCCCCGGTGTTGCCGAGCAACGCGTTCAGCCCGGTCCGGCGCATACGCGAGCCATGCACCCGGACAGGTTATGCTGCGCGCAGGACGCCTACATGACCTCAGACCAAGCCCCCCATCTCGAGCAGGATGCCCAAGACCCCGGTCTGATCCGGTTGTCTGGTCATTGGACTTTACGCACCGCGCTGGACGCGGCCGAGGTGCTGCGCGGCCTTCCAGAGAAGGTGACCGGTCTGGACGCCAGCGGGATCACCCTGCTCGACTCGGCCGGCGTGCTGCAGCTGCTGCGCGTGGCCCACCGCGCCGATCTCGGCGAGGACGCGGTGACGTTCCGCGAGGAGCATCGTGCGCTGGTCTCCACCATCGAGGAAGTCGCCGACGACCGGCCCAAGGCCAAGCGCGACTTCGGCGTGCTGGCCGCACTGGAACGGCTGGGTGTCAGCGTGCACGGCATGGGCCACAACATCGTGGCGCTGGCCAGCTTCCTCGGCGAGAACCTGGTCAAGGGCGCGCGCCTGATCAAGGAACCGCGCCGTTTCCGTCTCACCGCCACCGTCGCCCAGATGGAACAGGTCGGCCTGGATGCGGTGCCGCTGGTGGCACTGCTTTCGTATCTGGTGGGCGCGGTGATCGCCTTCCTCGGCTCCACGATCCTGCGCGACTTCGGCGCCGAGATCTACGTGGTCGAACTGGTCAGCATCGCCTTCCTGCGCGAGTTCGCCGTGCTGTTGACCGCGATCGTGCTGGCCGGCCGCACCGCCAGTGCGTTCACCGCGCAGATCGGTGCGATGAAGGCGCGCGAAGAAATCGACGCGATGAAGACGCTTGGCCTGGACCCGGTCGATCTGCTGGTGCTGCCGCGGCTGATCGCCCTGCTGATCACCCTGCCGCTGCTGACCTTCATCGCGATGGTCGCCGGCCTGGCCGGTGGCATCACCGTGGGTGCGTTCGATCTGGATATCCCGCCGCAGATGTACATCGCGCGGATGCACGACACCATGGAAGTGCGCAACATGCTGGTGGGCCTGTCCAAGGCGCCGGTGTTCGCGCTGGTGATCGGCCTGATCGGCTGCCTGGAAGGCCTGAAGGTGGAAGGCACCGCGCAGTCGGTCGGCGAGCGCACCACCTCCAGCGTGGTGCAGGCCATTTCGCTGGTGATCATCCTCGACGCGTTCGCCGCGCTGTGGTTCATGAAGATGGGCTGGTAACCGATGATCACCGACCCCGCGCCGGCCCCTGACCGCGACGCTGCCGCCAGCGATGACGGCGAATTGCTGATCCGCGTGCGCGGGCTGACCAACCGTTTCGGTGCGCAGGTGGTACACGACGGGCTGGACTTGGATGTGCGTCGCGGCGAGATCCTCGGCGTGGTCGGCGGCTCGGGCACCGGCAAATCGGTGTTGATGCGCAGCATCCTCGGCCTGCGCACGCCTGACGATGGTCAGATCGAGGTGCTCGGCGTCGATGCCCGCTCCAGCGACCCGGCCAACCGCCTGCATATCGAACGCAATACCGGCGTGCTGTTCCAAGATGGTGCGCTGTTCTCCTCGCTGACCGTGGGCGAGAACGTGCAGGTGCCGTTGAAGGAACATCACGGCGAGCTGCCCGAGCGCTGGCATTACGAACTGGCCCTGCTCAAGGTGAAGCTGGCCGGCCTGCCCGCCGATGCGATCAACAAGCTGCCCTCGCAGCTGTCCGGCGGCATGCGCAAGCGCGCCGGCCTGGCCCGCGCGCTGGCCTTGGACCCGCCGCTGCTGTTCCTGGACGAGCCCACGGCCGGGCTGGACCCGATCGGCGCGGCCGCGTTCGACCGCCTCATCAAGACCCTGCAGGAAGCGCTGGGCCTCACTGTCTTCCTGATCACACACGATCTGGACACCCTGTATGCGATCTGTGACCGGGTGGCGGTGTTGGCCGACAAGAAGGTCATCGCCAATGCCCCGCTGCACGAGATCGAACAACTGGACCACCCGTGGATCCAGGAGTACTTCCACGGACCGCGCGCGCGTGCTGCGCGCGATGCAAAGCACGAGAGCGAGTAAGCCATGGAAACCAAAGCCAATTACGTCCTGATCGGCGCCTTCACCCTGGTGGTGGGACTGGCGCTGCTGGCCTTCGGCCTGTGGGCCGCCAAGTACTCCTCCGACCGCACCTGGACGGAATACCGCGTGGTGTTCCGCGAGGCGGTCACCGGCCTGTCGGTCGGCAGCCCGGTGCAGTACAACGGCATCGCGGTCGGCTCGATCACCGAGTTGAACCTGGTCCCGGATGATCCGCGCCAGGTGGTCGCGCGGATTCGGCTGAACTCCAATACGCCGGTCAAGACCGACACCCGCGCCAAGCTGGCGATCACCAGCCTGACCGGCCCGTCGATCATCCAGCTCAGTGGCGGCACGCCGCAGTCCGCCGCGCTGACCGCGGTCAACAAGGACCCTGCCCCGATCATCCCGACCACGCCGTCGGCGCTGCAGAACATCACCGACGTGGCCAACCGCATCGTCGAGCGCATGGACCAGGTGCTGAGCGACCGCAACGTGGCCAGCATCAACGCGACCCTGGCCAACCTGGAAACCATCAGCGGCGGCCTGGCCGACCGTGACCAGGGCACCCAGGCGCTGTTGCTCAGCGCGCGCGATGCCGCACGCAGCCTGGACGTCACCCTGAAGAGCACCAACGGCACCATACAGCGCCTGGACAAGAACCTGGTGCAGCAGCTGCCGCCGATCCTGGACAAACTGGAAACCACGCTGAGCAAGCTGGATTCGGCCGCCGGAAACGCCGATTCGATCCTTGGCGAGAACCGTGCGGCGATCAACAGCTTCGCCAACGATGGCCTGGCCCAGCTCGGCCCGACCCTGACCGAGCTGCGCGGCCTGATCCGCGACCTGCGCCGGGTCAGCGACCGCCTGGACAACAACCCGGCACGTTATCTGCTCGGCCGCGACGCACCCAAGGAGTTCGAACCCAAATGAGCCGCCCGACCTTGTTCCGGCCCCTGCTGCCGATCGCCCTGATCGCCGCGCTTGGCGGCTGCTCGCTGCTGGGCAGCAACGAGCGCAGCGCGGTGACCATCTATTCGCCCGTGGTCCGCATCCAGGCCGACCCGAGCTGGCCGACCGTCGATTGGCAGCTGGTGCTGGTCAAGCCCAGCGCCGCGCGCGTGGTCGACAGCCCGCGCATCAACGTGCGCCCGACCCCCTCCGAACTGGAGGTCTACAAGGGCGTGAGCTGGGCCCAGCCGGCCACCGACATGCTCGATGACGCGCTGGTGCGCGGTTTCGAGGATTCCGGTCGCATCAACGGGGTGGCCCGGGTCACCACCGGCATCCGGGCCGACTACAAACTGGCCATGGACGTGCGCCGCTTCGAAGCCGACTACCGCGGCCAGGCTACGCCGACCGCGCTGATCGAAGTCAACGCCAAGCTGATCCACGTGATCGACCAGCGCGTGGTCGCCGACCGCACCTTCCGCCAGGAAAACCCGGTCGGCAGCACCGACGTCGCCCAGGTCACCGCCGCGCTGGAACAGGGGCTGCAGACACTGACCACGAACGTGGTGGGCTGGACGCTGGTGACCGGCGAGCAGGATCACGCCCGCAGCGCGGTCACCCCTGCCCGGGTGCGTTGATCCAGCGGAACGTGAGATTCAGGCGCTCGGCCAGCGGCCGGGCGCTCTTCGGCAGCGAATGCTGGTAATGGCGCTGGGTCTGCCCGCCCATCACCAGCAGATCGCCATGGTCCAGCAGGACCTCGGCCTTCTTCGCATGGTCGTCCCGGCGCCGCAGCAGGAACCGCCGCGCCGCGCCCAGACTCAATGACGCGATCACCGGTGCCGGCCCCAGTTCGGGCTCGTTGTCGCTGTGCCAGCCCATCCCATCATCGCCATCGCGGTAGCGGTTGAGCAGCACGCTGTTGAACGCATGGCCACAGCAGGCCGCCAGCTGATCGCGCAGCGGCAGCAGCGCCGGATGCCAGGGCTGCGGCACGAATTCGGTACCGGAATAGCGGTAGCGCGCGGCCGGGTCGCCCATCCAGCAGCTCAGGCGCGGGGAATCGACCTGGCGGCCGAACATCCGGATCGTGTGCACCTCCCATGGGACGTCGTCGCGGAGCGTGCGCTGGAGGGTGTCGGCGGTGTCGCGGGAGAGCCAGTGACGGTGCCAACTCACTTCAGCGTCGCGCAGATGCAGGTCCATGGCCTTCCCTCAGGAGCCAGCGTGGTGCCCGTTGAACGGACACCACGGCGGCAATGGCAATCAGGCTTGGACGAAGGCCACGCCGGTCTTTTCCTTCAACTCATCCATACCCACGCCCGGAGCCGCCTCGACCAGCACCAGGCCCGTGTCAGTGACATCGAACACGGCAAGGTCGGTGATGATGCGGTCCACCACGCCGACACCGGTCAGCGGCAGATTGCACTCGGGCAGAATCTTGTGCTCGCCGCTTTTGGCGGTGTGCTCCATCAGCACCACCACGCGCTGCACGCCGGCGACCAGATCCATCGCCCCGCCCATGCCCTTGACCATCTTGCCCGGCACCATCCAGTTCGCGAGGTCGCCCTTGTCGGTGACCTGCATCGCGCCGAGGATGGCCAGGTTGATGTGGCCGCCGCGGATCATCGCGAAGCTGTCGTGGCTGCCGAAGTAGCTGGCGCCCGCGCGTGCGGTCACCGTCTGCTTGCCGGCATTGATCAGGTCGGCGTCGACCTCGGCCTCGGTCGGGAACGGGCCGATGCCGAGCAGGCCATTTTCGGACTGCAGCCAGACATCCACACCGTCGGGAATGTGGTTGGCGACCAGGGTCGGCAGGCCAATACCCAGGTTCACGTAGGCGCCGTCGGTCAGTTCGCGCGCGGCGCGCTGTGCCATTTCATCGCGGGTCCAGGCCATCTCAGTTCGCCTCCTGGCGCACGGTACGCTGTTCGATACGCTTCTCGGGGTGCGGGTTGTGCACGATGCGGTGCACGTAGATGCCCGGCAGATGCACCTGGTCCGGGTCGATGCTGCCCACCGGCACCACCTCTTCCACTTCCACGATGCACAGCTTGCCGGCCATCGCGCAGGCCGGGTTGAAGTTGCGCGCGGTCTTGCGGAACACCAGGTTGCCGGCCTCGTCGGCCTTCCACGCCTTGACCAGCGCGACGTCGGCGCGCAGCGCGGTCTCCATCACGTAGTGCTTGCCATCGAATTCGCGGGTTTCCTTGCCCTCGGCCACCACCGTGCCGTAGCCGGTTGCGGTGAAGAACGCCGGGATGCCGGCGCCGCCGGCACGCAGGCGCTCGGCCAGGGTGCCCTGCGGGTTGAACTCCAGCTCCAGCTCACCGGCCAGGTACTGGCGCTCGAATTCCTTGTTCTCGCCCACGTAGGACGAGATCATTTTCCGGATCTGGCGCGTCGCCAGCAGCTGGCCGAGGCCAAAGCCATCCACGCCCGCATTGTTGGAGATCACGGTCAGATCCTTGGCACCGGAATCGCGCAGCGCGGCGATCAGGGCCTCGGGAATACCGCACAGGCCGAACCCGCCGACCGCCAGGGTCTGGCCATCGGCGATGGCGCCTTGCAGCGCTTCAGCCGCACTGGCGTACTGCTTTCCACGTCGCCCGGCGTTGTCTGGGGACTTGCTCATCTACGCCCTCACCTCGTTGATGTAAGCGGCCATTGTAGCCATTGCCCGGGGCTTTCCCTGCCCCCGGGCTCCGGCATTGACCCGGCCCGCCCCGGTGAAAACGATTCCCATACACGGCAGCGGCTAAACTAGTGCGCTGACTGTCAGAAGGACTGAATAGATGACGCTCCCCGCATTCAAGGCGTACGACATCCGCGGCCGGGTTCCGGATGAACTGAACGAAGATCTGGCCCGTCGCATCGGCGTGGCCCTGGCGGCGCAGCTGTCGCCCGGCACGGTGGTGGTTGGCCACGATGTCCGCCTCACCAGCGGGGCCCTGCAGGATGCGCTGGCAGCCGGCCTGCGCGGCGCCGGCCGCGAGGTGCTCGACATCGGGCTGTGCGGAACCGAGGAAGTCTATTTCCAGGTGGACCACCTGAAGGCGGCCGGCGGGGTCATGGTCACCGCCAGCCATAATCCGATGGATTACAACGGCATGAAGCTGGTCAAGGAGCAGGCCCGCCCGATCAGCTCCGATACCGGCCTGTTCGCGATCTCCGATGCGGTCGAGGCCGACCAGGCCCCCGCCGCCGAGCCGAGCGCCGGCCTGCAGTCGCATCCGGACAAGAGCGCCTACATCGCGCACCTGCTGAGCTACATCGAGCCCAAGGCCCTCAAGCCCTTGAAGCTGGTCGTCAATGCCGGCAACGGCGGCGCCGGCACGATCGTGGATCTGCTCGCCCCGCACCTGCCGCTGGAGTTCATCCGCATCTGCCACGAGCCCGATGGCAGCTTCCCGAACGGCATCCCCAATCCGCTGCTGCCGGAAAACCGCGAGCTCACCGCACAGGCCGTGCGCGAGCATGGCGCGGACTTCGGCATCGCCTGGGATGGCGACTTCGACCGCTGCTTCTTCTTCGACCATAACGGCCGCTTCATCGAAGGCTATTACCTGGTCGGTCTGCTTGCCCAGGCGATCCTCGCGCGCCAGCCCGGCGGCAAGATCGTGCACGACCCGCGCCTGACCTGGAACACAGTGGAAATGGTCGAGGAAGCCGGTGGCCAGCCGGTGCTGTGCAAGAGCGGCCACGCGTTCATCAAGGAAAAAATGCGCTCGGAGAATGCCGTCTACGGCGGCGAGATGAGTGCGCACCATTATTTCCGCGAGTTCGCCTACGCCGATTCCGGCATGATCCCGTGGCTGCTGATCGCCGCGCTGGTGTCCGAGTCCGGCCGCTCGCTGGCCGATCTGGTCGAAGCGCGCATGCAGAAGTTCCCGTGCAGTGGCGAGATCAATTTCAAGGTCGCCGATGCCAAGCGCTCCGTCGCCCGCGTGATGGAGCATTACGCCGCGCAGGCGCCGGCACTGGACCACACCGATGGCATCAGCGCCGATTTCGGCGAGTGGCGCTTCAACCTGCGCAGTTCCAACACCGAGCCGCTGCTGCGCCTGAATGTTGAAACCCGCGGCGACGCAGCGCTGCTGCGCGCACGCACCGATGAAATTTCCCAATTGCTCAAGGACGCCTGAGGCGAGTACCCCCACCATGCAGAACCTTCTTCCCGTCATCCTTTCCGGCGGCTCCGGCACCCGCCTGTGGCCACTGTCGCGCGAGTCCTACCCCAAGCAGTTCCTGGCATTGGCCGGCGAACAGACCATGCTGCAGGCCACCTGGCAGCGTGTGGCAGCGATCGCCGGCCGCGCGCCGCTGATCGTCGCCAACGAGGAGCACCGCTTCGTCGCCGCCGAGCAGCTGCAGCAGCTGGGCGTGCAGCCGCAGGCAATCCTGCTGGAGCCGATTGGCCGCAACACCGCCCCGGCGATCGCGGTGGCCGCGCTGGAAGCGACCCGCGACGGTGATGATGCGCTGCTGCTGGTGCTGCCGTCGGACCATGTAATCGCCGACGAACAGGCGTTCCGTGCTGCCGTACTGCGTGCGGTACCGGCCGCGGAGTCCGGCAAGCTGGTGACGTTCGGCATCGTGCCGACCGGCCCGGAAACGGGCTACGGCTATATCAAGGCCGCTTCCGGTGGTGATGTACGCGCCGTGGATCGGTTTGTCGAGAAGCCGGATGCGGAAACCGCCAGCGCGTACGTGCAGTCGGGCGAGTATTTCTGGAACAGCGGCATGTTCCTGTTCAAGGCCTCGCGCTTCCTGGCCGAGCTGGAGACGTTCAATCCCGCCATGCTGGCCGGCAGCCGCACCGCCTGGCAGCAGGCGCGCCGCGACAGCGATTTCACCCGCCTGGACAAAGACGCCTTCGCCGCCGTGCCGTCGGATTCCATCGACTACGCGGTGATGGAAAAGACCGCCGACGCCGTGGTCGTGCCGCTGGATGCCGGCTGGAACGATGTCGGTTCGTGGACCGCGCTGCGTGACGTGTCCGAACAGGATGGCGAGGGCAACGCGCACCACGGCGACGTGATCGCGATCGACTGCCGCAACACCTTCGCCTACGGCGAGCGCCTGATCGCGCTGGTCGGCCTGGATGACGTGATCGTGGTCGAGACCGATGATGCGGTCATGGTCGGCAAGAGCGACCGCATGCAGGAGATCAAGCAGGTGGTCGCCCGGATCAAGGCCGATGGCCGTCCCGAAGCGACCTGGCACCGCAAGGTGTACCGCCCGTGGGGCGCCTACGACTCGATCGACAATGGCGCCCGCTTCCAGGTCAAGCGCATCACGGTCAAGCCGGGCGCAACGCTGAGCCTGCAGATGCACCACCACCGTGCCGAGCACTGGATCGTGGTCAGCGGCACCGCCGAAGTCACGCGGGGTGAAGAAGTGCTGCTGCTCACCGAGAACCAGAGCACGTACATCCCGCTGGGCGTGACCCATCGCCTGAAGAACCCGGGCAAGTTGCCGCTGGAGCTGATCGAAGTGCAGTCCGGCAGCTATCTGGGAGAGGACGATATCGTGCGGTTCGAAGACACGTACGGGCGTACCTGATCGACGCCAGACAGATAAACAGAAAACCCGGCCAAGGCCGGGTTTTTTTTATTGCGGGTAGAGCCTCGCCATGCGTGGCTGCCCTGCCTGGAATCCTGACACCGCGTCAGCCACGCGTGGCGTGGCTCTACGCCTGGGTCAGCAGTCCGCGATGACCCGCTTCAGTCCTTCCTGCCAGCTTGGCAAGCTGACACCGAAATCCTGCTCCAGCTTCGCCACATCCAGGTGCGAATAGGCGGGGCGCTTGGCCGGCGTCGGGTACTCGGCCGTGGAGATCGCCTCGACGATCGGTGCCCGCGGCAGCACGCCTGTTGCGACCGCGTCCGCAAAGATCGCTTCGGCAAAGCCGTGCCAGCTGGTCTCGCCTTTGGCGGTCAGATGCCACGTGCCCGACAGTGCGCCGTCGTGCTGCAGCGCCTGCGCGGTCACATCGGCAATCAACGCTGCCGGCGTCGGCGTACCAACCTGATCCGCCACCACGCGCAGTACGTCGCGCTCCGCCCCCACCCGCAGCATCGTGCGCAGGAAGTTGGCGCTGTGGGAAGCGTATACCCACGCGGTGCGGAAGATCAGGTGGCGTCCACCGGCCGCACGGATGGCTTGCTCACCGGCCAGCTTGCTGGCGCCATACACGCCCAGCGGGGCGGTCGCATCGTCTTCCCGGTACGGGCGCGTGCCCTGCCCGTCGAACACGTAATCGGTGGAGTAATGCACCAACGGGACGCCGGCCTGCGCGCACCAGTGCGCCAGTACACCGGGGGCTTCGGCGTTCGCACGGAAAGCCGCCTCCCGGTCGTCCTCGGCCCGGTCCACCGCGGTGTAGGCGGCGGCATTGACCACAACCGTCGGCCGGACGCGGTCCAGCAGTGCGGCCAGCGAGGCGGGCTGATCGAAGTCGGCCACTTCGCACGCGCTGCCATCGGGCAGCGCGCCACTGCGGGTGGTCGCCACGATCGTACCCAGCGGGGCCAGTGCGCGTCGCAGTTCCTGGCCAAGCTGGCCATTGGCCCCCAGCAGCAGGATCGTCACGGCTGGTAGACCGGCAGGCGGTCCTCGGCGATGTCCTTCAGGAACGGCGCAGACTCGTCCTTGGCCGACAGCGTGGGTGCGCTGATCGGCCAGTCGACGGCGATGTCGGCATCGTTCCAGCGGACGCCGGCGTCGAAGTCCTTCAGGTACACCTCGGTGCAGAGGTAGCTGAAAATCGCCCGTTCGGACAGCACGGCGAAACCATGCGCGAAGCCTTCCGGAATCCAGAACTGCTTCTTGTTCTCCGCGCTCAGCACCACGGCGGCCCACTGGCCGAAGGTCGGCGAGCCACGACGGATATCCACCGCCACGTCGTAGACTTCGCCTTCAAGCACGCTGACCAGCTTGCCCTGCGGCCGCGGCCACTGATAGTGCAGGCCGCGCAGCACGCCCTTGGACGAGCTGGAGACGTTGCTCTGTACGAATTTCGTCGGCAGTCCATGCTCACCGAAGCGGGCCGCGTTCCAGGTCTCGAAGAAGAAGCCGCGCTCGTCGCCGAACACGGCCGGCTCGATCACCACGCAACCCGGCAGCTTGGTTTCGACAATCTTCACGGCACCACTCCTCGCACAGCCAGCGTGTGCAGGTACTGGCCGTAGCCGTTCTTGATCAGCGGCGCTGCCAGCCTCTCCAGCTGCTCGGCGTTGATCCAGCCCTGGCCGAAGGCGATTTCTTCCGGGCAGCAGACCTGCAGGCCCTGGCGGGTCTGGATGGTCTCGATGAAGTTGGAGGCTTCCAGCAGCGACTGGTGGGTGCCGGTATCCAGCCACGCATAGCCACGACCCAGCGCTTCCAGATGCAGGTTGCCCTCGCGCAGGTAACGCTGGTTGAGATCGGTGATCTCCAGCTCGCCGCGCGGCGACGGCTTCAGCTCCGCGGCGTAATCGCTGGCGTTGCCGTCGTAGAAGTACAGGCCGGTGACGGCATAGTTCGAACGCGGCTTTTCGGGCTTCTCGACCAGATCGATGACCTTGCCGGCTTTGTCGAATTCGGCCACGCCGTAGCGCTCCGGATCATTGACCCAGTAACCGAACACCGTGGCACCGGTATCGCGCTGGTCGGCATTGCGCAGCACTTCACGCAGGCCATGACCGTGGAAGATGTTGTCGCCCAGCACCAGGCAGCTCGGCTTGCCGCCGATGAAGTCCTTGCCGATCAGGTAGGCCTGCGCCAGCCCGTCCGGACTCGGCTGCACGGCGTACTCGATGTTCATGCCCCACTGCGAGCCATCGCCGAGCAGGCTCTGGAACAGCGCCTGCTCGTGCGGCGTGTTGATGATCAGCACGTCGCGGATCCCGGCCAGCATCAGCACGCTGAGCGGGTAGTAGATCATCGGCTTGTCGTACACGGGCAGCAGCTGCTTGCTGACGCCCTTGGTGATCGGATACAGGCGCGTGCCCGAACCACCTGCGAGGATGATGCCCTTGCGTTGAGTCATGCGGTTGTCCTCTGTCTGGTGATCACCGCGCTCAGGCGGTGGTGCCGATGCGCTGCAGGCGGTAGCTGCCGTCGAGCACGCCGTTGACCCAGTCCTGGTTGTCCAGGTACCAGTCCACGGTGAAGCCGATGCCCTGCTCGAAGGTGTACTTCGGCTCCCAGCCCAGCTGGTCCTTGAGCTTGGAGGCATCGATCGCGTAGCGGCGGTCATGGCCGGGGCGGTCGGTCACGTAGGTGATCTGGCTGGCGCGCGGCTGGCCATCCTCACGCGGGCGGCGTGCATCGAGCAGTGCGCAGATCGCCTGCACCACTTCGATGTTCTGCTTCTCGGAGTTGCCGCCGACGTTGTAGGTCTCACCGATCTGGCCCTTGGCCAGCACGGTGCGGATCGCTTCGCAGTGGTCGCTGACGAACAGCCAGTCGCGCACCTGCTTGCCATCGCCGTAGACCGGCAGCGGTTCGCCGGCCAGGGCCTTGGCGATCACCAGCGGGATCAGCTTCTCGGGGAAGTGGTACGGGCCGTAGTTGTTGGAGCAGTTGGTGGTCAGCACCGGCAGCCCGTAGGTGTGGTGGAACGCGCGCACCAGATGGTCCGAGGCCGCCTTGGACGCCGAGTACGGCGAGTTGGGCGCATACGGGGTGGTCTCGCTGAACTTGCCGGTCTCGCCGAGGGTGCCGTAGACCTCATCGGTGGAGACGTGCAGGAAGCGGAACGCCTGGCCCTTGTCGTCCGGCAGCGCCTTCCAGTAATCGCGTACGGCTTCCAGCAGCGCCAGGG
>DMZT01000157.1:0-2280 GCA_003484865.1 Stenotrophomonas sp. | reverse complement strand
GCGCCAGGGTGCCCACCACGTTGGTCTGGATGAACGCGCCCGGGCCGTCGATGGAACGGTCCACGTGGCTTTCGGCGGCGAAGTTCAGCACCGCGTCGGGCTGGTGCTCGGCCAGCAGGCGCGACACCAGCGCCTGGTCGCCGATGTCGCCCTCGACAAACACGTGGTCCGGGTTGCCGTCCAGCGAGGCCAGCGTCTTGAGGTTGCCCGCGTAGGTCAGCGCATCGAGATTGATGACGCGCACGCCTTTGGCGACCGCTTCGAGGACAAAGTTACCGCCAATGAATCCGGCTCCGCCGGTGACAAGCCATGTGGGCACTACCCGTTCTCCTGTTCGATGTGCGTGCAGGGGGCCTGGTGGCGCCCCGACTCAGCGCCACAGGATACATGGCGGCCGTCTTCACGACTGCCCGTGCAGCGTGAACAGTCGGCGTTTCCTTCGATTTCATGACGCGCTGCAGCATAACCATACGCATTCGCATGGTGCCCTTGCGCCAGTTAGAATCGCTGTCCCACCCCCGAACCGGTTGCTAGTCAAAGAACCGGACGTTCTCCCGTTATTGAAGGATCCAGCACCAGATGAAAATCCTCGTCGCGTACAAGCGCGTGGTGGACTACAACGTCCGCATTCAGGTCAAGCCGGACGGTTCCGGCGTGGTCACCGACGGCGTCAAGCTGTCCCCCAACCCGTTCGATGAAATCGCGCTGGAAGAAGCGCTGCGCCTGCGCGACAAGGGCATCGCCACCGAGGTCGTGGTCGCCACGATCGCACCGGCCGATGCCCAGGCGCACCTGCGCAACGGCCTGGCCATGGGCGCCAACCGCGCCATCCATGTCGTGACCGACCAGGCGATCCAGCCGCTGACCGCCGCCCGCACCCTGCTCAAGCTGGTCGAGAAGGAACAGCCGGACCTGGTGATCCTGGGCAAGCAGGCCATCGACGACGACGCCAACCAGACCGGCCAGATGCTGGCCACGCTGTGGGGCCGCCCGCAGGCGACCTTCGCCAGCAAGCTGGACATTGCCGACGGCAAGGCCACGGTCACCCGTGAAGTCGACGCCGGCCTGGAAACGCTGGAAGTCGACCTGCCGGCCGTGGTCACCACGGACCTGCGCCTGAACGAGCCGCGCTTCATCAAGCTGCCCGACATCATGAAGGCCAAGGCGAAGCCGTTGGAAACCCTGCAGCTGGCCGACCTCGGCGTGGACGCCGCCGATACCTTCAAGACCACCCAGTACGCCGCGCCGGTCAAGCGCAGCAAGGGCGTGATGGTCAAGGACGCGGCCGAACTGGTCGCCGCACTCAAGCAGAAGGGGTTGCTGTAATGACCAAGATCCTCGTTGTCGCTGAACACCACGACGGCAAGCTCAACGCCGCCACCGCCAAGACCGTCAGTGCGGCCGCCGCGATCAGCGGCGCCAGCATCGACGTGCTGGTGCTGGCCGCGGATCCGGCCGCCGTAGCCGCCGAGGCCGCGCAGCTGGCGGGCGTGGCCAAGGTACTGACCGTGGCCAACGCCGCCAACGCGCAGGCGCTCGCCCAGGTGCTGGCCCCGCAGATCGCGCAGCTGGCCACCGGCTACACCCACGTGTTCGGCCCCTCGACCACCTTCGGCAAGGACCTGATGCCGTGCGTGGCCGCCCTGCTGGGCGTCAACCAGGTCTCGGACCTGATGACCGTCGAAGGCAGCCACAGCTTCAAGCGCCCGATCTACGCCGGCAACGCGATCATCACCGTGGAGGTCCCGGCCGACCAGATCGTCGTGGCCACCGTGCGTGCCGCCTCCTGGCCGGAAGCAGCCAAGGGCGGCAGCGCCAGCGTGGAAGCGGCCAGCGTCGATGCGACCCTGCCGAGCCACACCCGCTTCATCGGCCTCGCCGCCGGTGCCACCGACCGCCCGGACCTGCAGAGCGCCAAGCGCGTGGTCTCCGGCGGCCGTGGCGTGGGCTCGGAAGAGAACTTCAAGGTGATCTTCCAGCTGGCCGACAAGCTCGGTGCCGCGGTCGGTGCCTCCCGCGCCGCCGTGGACGCCGGCTATGTGCCGAGCGACCTGCAGGTCGGCCAGACCGGCAAGATCATCTCGCCGGAGCTGTACGTGGCCGTCGGCATCAGCGGTGCCATCCAGCACCTGACCGGCATCAAGGACGCGGGCACCATCGTGGCGATCAACAAGGATCCGGATTCGCCGATCTTCGAGATCGCCGATATCGGCCTGGTGGGGGATCTGTTCACCCTGCTGCCGGAGCTGGAAGCAGCGCTGGGCTGAGCCCGACCCGCAG
>DMZT01000158.1:7571-7781 GCA_003484865.1 Stenotrophomonas sp. | reverse complement strand
CTTCCGATCTAACGGCGCGGAATTACTTCACCCCGTGCATCATCCGCTTCAGCAGCGGCGAGCAGATCAGCGCGACGGCGGCGCAGCCCAGTCCGATCCACATCAGCAGCCAGAACAGGTGTTCGTAGCTGGCGGCGGCGCTGGCGATATCCATGGTCTGGCCTTCCGGCACCTCGATCGCGGCGAGCTTGCCGAACAGCGCGGCCAGCG
>DMZT01000158.1:0-7448 GCA_003484865.1 Stenotrophomonas sp. | reverse complement strand
GCCGAACAGCGCGGCCAGCGTTTCGGAGAACGCGGTGGCCAGGAACCAGGTGCCCATCATCAGGCTGACCACGCGCGGCGCGGCCAGCTGGGTGACGGCGGACAGACCGACCGGTGACAGGCACATTTCGCCGATCTCAAGGATCAGATACGCCAGCACCAGCCACCACACGCTGGCCATCTGTCCGGTTGCACCCACGTGTTGGGCGGCCAATGCCAACGGCACGAACGACAGCGCAGCGAAGATCAGCCCGATCGAGGATTTGATGGGCTTGGACGGGTCCATGCGGCGACGGTCCAGCCACGCCCACAGCATCGCGAACAGCGGGGCGAGCACCACCAGGAACAGGCCGCCGAGGTAGGTCAGCGAGCCGGCCGTCTGCGGGATCACCAGGCAGTCGCGGATCAGCATCACCAGCATCGCGGCTACAATGGCGATGAACAGGTTGCGCGGCGCGGACGAACCCGGGTTTCGCTCCGACAGGCGCGCGGCCACCACGAAGCCCAGCGGTGCCAACAGCAGCGAGGCGATCGACCACGGCAGCGGCGTGCCGCCCTGGATCACCAGCGACGGCACCAGGTCCTTGGTCAGCAGGCGATCGGTGAAGGTCACCCACGAGCCGTAGGTCTGCTCGTACAGGGTGAAGAACACCAGTGCCATGAAGATCAGCGCCATCAGCGCGATCATCTGCTGGCGCTGCACCGGCGTGCAGCGGGTGCCGGTGAACCAGGCGAACCAGACCAGCACGCCACCCAGCACCACGATCATCAACATCAGCGCCAGGCTGATTTCACCGCCGAGCGCGAACGCGCCATTGGCCGCGGCCCACATCAGCGCGGCGACCGGCACCACGCCCAGCACGGCCACCGCATAGATCAGCCATTCGCGGCGGATGCCGAGCACGCGTTGGCGCAGTGCCGGCAGGTCGGACGGTTCGGCGTGGCCCTGCAGGTACTTCTGGCCCCACAGGAACATGCCCAGGCCGATCACCATGCCGATACCGGCCGCGCCGAAGCCGTACTTCCAGCCATAGGCTTCGCCGAGGAAGCCGCACACCAGCGAGGCAAACAGCGCGCCCAGGTTGATGCCGGCGTAGAACAGCGAAAAGCCCGAATCGCGACGCGGATCGTTTTCCGGGTACAGCTTGCCGACGATGGTGGAGATGTTCGGCTTGAGGAAGCCCACGCCCATGATGATCAGGGCCAGCGACAGGTAGGTGATGCCCAGCGCGGCGTCATCGCGGACCACCGCGCCATCGACGCGGACCGCTGCGTGACCTTCGAAGGCCATGCCCAGATGCCCGAGCACCAGCAGCACGCCGCCGAACACCACCGCCTTGCGCATGCCCAGCCAGCGGTCGGCGAGCAGGCCGCCGAAGACCGGGATGCAGTAGACCAGGCCACCGTACGCGCCGAGCAGATCCAGGCCGGCCTTGTCGCCGAACAGGTGGTACTTGGTGAGATACAGCAGCAGCAGCGCCTTCATCCCGTAGAACGAGAACCGCTCCCACATCTCGGTGAAGAAGCAGATGTAGACGCCCTTGGGATGGCCGAGGAAGTCGTCGGTGGGGGTGGAGGTTGCGGCGGCGGGCAGGGCGGCTGCGGTCATCGAGGGATCGGGCAGGGCGGACAAGGGGGCGAGTATAGGCCCGGGGCGAAGGGTCAGCCGTGCCGTGTCTGGCCGCTCCGCCGTCGTGGTATCGGCCGCGCCGCTGTCGTAGTGCCGGCCGCTACGCTCCAGTAGTGCCGGCCGGTACGCTCTAGTAGTGCCGGCCGGTACGCTCTAGTAGTGCCGGCCGCTGGCCGGCAGCCTCACCATCCCGGCATCGCGCGCTTACAGATAGCGAAGCCAGGCCAGATCCCGCCGACGCGCCTTGAAGCGCGCGAACGCTCTGGTCGGCCAGTACAGCGCCAGTGCCAGCACCACGGTGATCACCCACAGGCTCGCCACGTGGTCCACGGCGACATACGCGCCGTGGGTGTGCCCCCAGCGTGCTTCGGCCAGCACGTACAGCAGCTTCAGCACGTACAGGTGCAGCAGGTAGAAGAACATCGGTGCTGCGCCGATGTCGGCCAGTGGCGCCAGCGCCCGTGCCACGCGCGGCTGCTCGTACAGGCGCAGCAACAGCAGGCCGATGCCCAGGGTCAGCAGCAGGAACAGGAGCGAGGGCGGGTACTTGGTGACGTTGAAGACGCTCATCAGCGTGCTGCCCAGTGTGGCGAAGGACTGCCACGGGCTGTCGCCGTAGAGGTTCACCGCCCGCAGGATGACGAACGCCAGCAGCGCACCGGCGCCGGCCATCCACAGGCGACGCTGGCGCAGGAGGGCATCGCCGCCGCGCGCGAACCACGGGCCGATCACCCAGCCCAGTGCAATGACGCCGATCCACGGCAGCACCGGGTAGGAGGTGCGCAGGCGCAGCCCGTCGGTCACGGTGATCCAGTCGCGCTGGTGCAGCACCTTCCACAGCACGGCCAGCACCCCGTCGCCCTGCACGCGGACGCCATCGAGCAGGTTGTGCCCGGCGATCACGGCCAGCGCCAGCACCGCCAGTGCGCCGCGTGGCAGCCACAACAGCCCGGCCAGCGCGATCATGCTGATGCCGATCGCCCAGATCACCTGCAGGTACATCACGCTGGGCGGGAACTGCAGCGTCCACGCGAAGTTGACCACCAGCAGCTCCAGCACTACCAGGAACAGGCCGCGCTTGAGCAGGAAAGCCGACGCGGCCCGGCGCCCATCCGGCTTGCCACTGGCGTACAACCAGGCCGACAGGCCGGTCAGCAGCACGAACACCGGGGCACACAGATGCGCCAGCAGCCGGCTGACGAACAGCGCCGGCTCGACCTGGTCCACCACCATGGGGTCGCCGACCTGCTGGTGCATGTAGAAGGTTTCGCGCACGTGGTCGAGCAGCATCAGCACGATGACGGTGCCGCGCAGCTGGTCGATGGAGGTCAGGCGGGAGGTGGGGGAATGCGTCACAGCAGCGCCGGTTGCTCGGTTCGATAGGATATAACATAACTAAAGTGGATGGGCCCGGCCTTGGACGTTGCCGAGTCCGGCGTGTCGCAGCGGCGGCGGCCCGCGTAGGTCAACAGGGGCCTCGATCAGGTGGTGCGGGGTTGCCGGTCGGCGGCCGGCACTACTGGACTTGCCCGTACATGAACGCTAGCGTGGCAGGGATTTTTTGCCAGCAGGGGCTTCCATGAACAACGACGCTGCACCACGCCAGCTCACTTTCCGCGCGGTGGTGCTTGCCATCGTGCTGGCGGTGATTCTGTCGGCCGCCAACGCCTACCTCGGTCTGTTCGCAGGCCTGACCATCGCCACCGCGATTCCCGCGGCCGTCATCTCCATGGGCGTGCTGCGCCTGCTGGGCGGTGGCACCATCCTGGAAAACAACATCGTCCAGACCGGTGCTTCGGCCGGCTCGTCGATCGCCGCCGGCGTGATCTTCACCATCCCCGCGCTGGTGATCATGGGGTACTGGCCGGACTTCAAGTACTGGTGGGTGCTGGGCATCGCCGGTCTGGGTGGCCTGCTGGGCGTGCTGTTCTCGGTGCCGCTGCGCCGTTCGATGATCGTCGAAGATCCGCTGCCGTTCCCGGAAGGCAAGGCGGCCGCCGAAGTGCTCAAGGCCGGTGAAAACCCCGGCCCGGGCCTGAAGATCCTGGCTGTGTCGGCGGTGATCGGCGCCTTCGTGAAGCTGGCCGCCGAAAGCGGCCTGCGCCTGATTCCGGATGCCTGGGCCACCTCGGCCTACGTGGGCAGCTCGAAGATCACCGCCTTCATCGGCACCAACCTGTCCCCGGCGCTGCTGGGTGTGGGCTACATCGTCGGCCTGAATGTCGGCATCGTGGTGGTGTCCGGCTCGATCCTGACCTGGCATATCGCCATTCCGCTGTACCAGTCGTTCTTCATGAACACCGATCCGGCCCTGGCCGCCTCGATCGCCACGGCCACCTCCACCGAGGCGGCGTTCGCCATCTGGGGCGCGAAGATGCGTTACCTGGGTGTGGGCGCGATGCTGATCGGCGGCGTCTGGACCCTGATCTCGCTGCGCAAGTCGCTGCTCAATGGCGTCAAGAGTGGCTTTGCCGCGGCCCGCAAGAGCGGTGGCCCGGCGCTGGCGCACACCGAGCGCGACCTGCCGATGAAGTGGATGCTGGTGGCCCTGGTGGTGTTCACCCTGCCGCTGTTGGCGCTGTACCAGGCCATCGTGGGCCAGTGGCACGTCTCGATCCCGATGACGCTTATCATGATCGTGGCCGGCTTCCTGTTCGTCTCGGTCTCGGCCTACCTGGCCGGCCTGATCGGCTCCTCCAACAACCCGGTCTCGGGCATCACCATCTCCACCATCCTGTTCGCCTCGGCGGTGCTGGTGCTGCTGCTCGGCAAGGACGGCCTGACCCCGGTCGGCGTGGGCGGCGCCCCGCTGGGTGCGGTAGCCGCGATCATGATCGGTGCGGTGGTGTGCTGCGCGGCCGCGGTCGGTGGCGACAACCTGCAGGATCTCAAGGCCGGTTACATCGTCGGCGCTACCCCGTGGAAGCAGCAGCTGATGCTGGGCATCGGCGCGTTCTCGTGCGCGCTGATCATGGCGCCGGTACTGAACCTGCTGGCCACCGCCTACGGCATCGGCGTGAAGTCCGAGCTGCATCCCAACGCGCTGGCCGCACCGCAGGCGAACCTGATGGCCTCGGTGGCCAAGGGCCTGTTCGGTGGCGAACTGCCGTGGACCTTCATCGGCATCGGTGCCGTGGTCGGCGCGGCGATCATCGCCTTCGACAGCTGGCTGAAGTCGCGCAACGCCCGTTTCCGCGTGCCGGTGCTGGCCGCGGCGATCGGTATCTACCTTCCGCTGGAGCTGATGGTGCCGATCTTCCTGGGCGGCCTGATCGCCTACCTGGTGGAGCGTTTCCACAAGATCCGCGGCGACGATGAAGAAGGCCGCGACCGCGTGCACAAGCCGGGCGTGCTGTTCGCCGCCGGCCTGATCACCGGTGAAGCCCTGATGGGTATCGCGATCGCAGTGCCGATCGTGATCAGCAGCCGCGCCGACGTGCTGGCGCTGCCGTTCCACCTGCCGGGCGCGCAGTGGATCGGGCTGGCCGTGCTGTTCCTGGTTGGTTGGCTGATCTACCGCACCGGCAAGCGCGCGGTGGGTTCGGTCTAACCAGCGACCCCGGTGTGCGTCACGACAAACCCCGCTCCGGCGGGGTTTGTCGTTTCTGGAGCGCCCAGGGCACGGCATGACCGATGGCCTTTGCATGGGCCACCCCTCGGCCCTACCATCGGCGTTTTGCCGTTCCGCGGAGACCCCGATGAAACTTCGTTACGCCCTGCTGCCGTTGTGCCTGCTGACCGCGATGCCCTCGCTGGCGGCCACGCGTGGCCTGGATGTGCGCGACATGATCGCGCTGGATCGGGTCTCCAGCCCGCTGCTCACCGCCGATGGCGGCAACGTGATCTTCGCCAAGCGCGTGGTCGGTACCGACAGCAAGGCCAGCACCGGCCTGTACATCCGCAACCTGCGCACGCGTGACCTGGCCCCGCCCAAGCCGCTGACTCCGGCCGGTTGGAACGTCAATTCCGCAGCGCTGTCGGCCGATGGCCAGACGGTGTACTTCCTGAGCGCCAAGAACGGCAGCCAGCAGCTCTACGCGCAGCCGACCACCGGCGGCACGCCGCGCCAGCTGACCGACTTCCCCGTCGATGTGGACAGCTTCCACGTCTCCCCGCAGGGCGACCGCGTGGCCTTCAGCAGCGGCGTGTTCCAGGACTGCGGTTCGGACCTGGCGTGCACCAGCAAGAAGCTGGACGCGCACAAGGCGCGCAAGAACACCGGTGAGGTGTTCGATAACCTGTTCGTGCGCCATTGGGATACCTGGGCCGATGGCCGCCGCAACACGCTGTTCGTGGCGCCGCTGCCGGCAGGCAAGGCCGCCGCGGTGAAGGGTGCTTCGGCGATCAGCGCGACGCTGGCCGGCGATGCGCCGTCCAAGCCGTTCGGCGGCAATGACGACTTCACCTGGTCGCCGGATGGCAAGACCGTGGTCGCCGCGATCCGCGTGGCCGGCAAGCAGGAGCCGTGGTCGACCAATTTCGATCTGTACCGTCTGGATGCCGAGGGCAAGCAGGCCCCGGTCAACCTGACCGCGGCCAACCCGGCCTGGGATGCCGGCCCGGTGTTCAGCGCCGACGGCAAGACCCTGTACTACCGCGCCATGAAGCGCCCGGGCTTCGAAGCGGATCGCTTCGGCCTGATGGCCATGGACGTGGCCACCGGCAAGACCCGCGAGATCGCACCCAAGTGGGATCGTTCGGCCGGCGAGATCGTGCTGTCCGGTGACGGCACGCTGATCTACACCAGCGCCGACGACATGGGCGAGCACCGCCTGTTCGGCGTCGATATCGCCACCGGCACCGCTGAAGTGGTGGCCGACGGCGGCAGCATCGGCTCGCCGGTGATCGCCGGCACCACGCTGGCGTATACGAAGAACAGTCTGAAGAGCGGTGATCAGATCATCGTGGCCGCCTTCGATGGTGCCAACCCGCGCGAGATCACCCCGAGCGCCGGTGAGATGCTGCCCGACGTCGCCTTCGGCGATTACGAGCAGTTCCAGTTCAAGGGCTGGAACAACGAGACCGTGCACGGTTACGTGGTCAAGCCGTACAACTACCAGGAAGGCAAGAGTTACCCGGTCGCGTTCCTGATCCACGGTGGCCCGCAGGGCAGCTTCGGCAACGGCTGGAGCTACCGCTGGAATCCGCAGACCTACGCCGGCCAGGGCTACGCGGTAGTCATGATCGACTTCCACGGCTCCACCGGCTACGGCCAGGCCTTCACCGATGCGATCAGCCAGCACTGGGGCGACCGCCCGCTGGAAGACCTGCAGAAGGGCTGGGCCGCGGCACAGAAGCAGTACCCGTTCCTCAACGGTGACAAGGCGTGTGCCCTGGGCGCCAGCTACGGCGGCTTCATGGTCAACTGGATCGCCGGCAACTGGAACGAGCCGTGGAAGTGCCTGGTCAATCATGACGGCGTGTTCGACCAGCGCATGATGGGCTACGGCACCGAAGAGCTGTGGTTCACCGAGTGGGAGCAGGGTGGCACGCCGTACGAGAAGGCGGCCAACTATGAGAAGTTCAACCCGGTCAACCATGTGGCCGACTGGAAGAAGCCGATCCTGATCGTGCATGGCCAGCTCGACTACCGCATTCCGGTGGAGCAGGGCCTGGCCGCGTTCACCGCTGCGCAGCGCCAGGGTATCGAGTCCAAGTTCCTGTACTTCCCGGATGAGAACCACTGGGTGCTCAAGCCGCAGAACAGCGTGCAGTGGCACGACACTGTCAACGGCTGGTTGAAGCAGCACATCGGCGAATAAGCCGGTTTGAAGCGCCGCCCCCAGGGGCGGCGCTTCTTCATGGCACCGGGTCTCGTT
>DMZT01000159.1:7435-7749 GCA_003484865.1 Stenotrophomonas sp. | reverse complement strand
CCTGTTCACCCGGATGATGGCCGCCACTACCTAGTCTCGGCCTGGGTTTGCCGCGAGCGTGCTGGAAAAGAAAAACCCGGCTTTCGCCGGGTTTTTCATGTCTCACTCAACCGCGTGCGATCACCAGATCACAACGCGCTTGTCGTCGGCCCGCACCATTGCATCGCCGGCCTTGCACTCGAACGCCTGCGCGTACGCCGGCATGTTCGACGGCGCGCCGTTGGCACGGAAATTCGCCGGGGCGTGCGGGTCGGTGTTCAGACGCACGCGCAGCTCGCCCTCATTGAAGTTGCGGCGCCACACGGTGGCCCAGT
>DMZT01000159.1:0-7261 GCA_003484865.1 Stenotrophomonas sp. | reverse complement strand
CGCCACACGGTGGCCCAGTTCATGAAGAAGCGCTGGTCCTGCGTGTGGCCGTCGACCGCTACGTTGGCCTTCGGGTCTTCCTTCAACGCCATCTGCAGCGCGTCGTACGCCACGGTCAGGCCACCCAGGTCGCCGATGTTCTCGCCCAGGGTCAGCTTGCCCTTCACGTTCACGCCCGGCAGCGACTCATAGCCGTCGAACTGCGCGACCAGCTGGTCGGTACGCTGGGTGAAGGCGGCACGGTCGCTGTCGGTCCACCAGTTGTCGAAGTTGCCGTTGGCGGCGAACTGGCTGCCCGAGTCGTCGTAGCCGTGCATCATCTCGTGGCCGATGACCGCACCGATACCGCCGTAGTTCAGCGCCGGATCGGCCTTGGCGTCGAAGAACGGCGCCTGCAGGATCGCCGCCGGGAACACGATCTCGTTCTTGGTGGCGTTGTAGTAGGCGTTGACGGTCTGCGGGGTCATGCCCCATTCGGTCTTGTCGACCGGCTTGCCGATCTTGTTGAGCATGAAGCGGTAGTTGAACGTGCGCGCGGCCTGCATGTTGCCCAGGTAGCTGTCACCGTTGGTTTCCAGGCCCGACCAGTCACGCCACTTGTCCGGGTAGCCGATCTTCGGGGTGAAGCTGGCCCACTTTTCCAGTGCCTTCTTGCGGGTGTCTTCGCTCATCCACTCCAGCTTCTCCAGGCGCGCCTTCAGCGCCACCGAGAGGTTCTCCACCAGGTGCTGCATCTGCACCTTGGAGTCGGCCGGGAACACGGCATCGACATACATCTGGCCCAGGCCTTCGCCGATGGCGCCGTTGACCGACTCCAGCACGCGCTTCCAGCGCGGCTGCATTTCCTTCTGACCACGCAGCGTGGTGCTGTAGAAATCGAAGTTGGCCTTTTCGAAGGCGCTGCTCAGGTACGGCGAGGCGTCATCGATGGTGTGGAAGCGCAGGTAGGCCTGCCAGGTGGCGGCCGGCACGTCGGCCAGCATCTTGTCCACTTCGCCGAAGAAGCCCGGCTGGGCCATCGAGAACTTCTGCGCGGCCGGCACCTTCAGGGTGTCGAACAATGCGGTCCAGCTGAAGTTCGGGGTCAGCTTGTCCGCGTCAGCCGCGCTGACCGGGTTGTAACGCTTGGCCGGGTCACGCATTTCGATGCGCGACATCGAGGCCTTGGCCAGACGCGTTTCGAAGTCCATCACGGCCTTGGCCTGGGTCTTGGCCTGCTCGGCGTCCACGCCGGAGAGGGTCAGCACCTGCGCGATGTAGGCGACGTAGGCGTCGCGGATCTTGGCCTGCGAATCGTCGAAGTAGTAGCCCTTCTCCGGCAGGCCGAGGCCGCCCTGGCCGACATAGGCGATGACGTTGGCCGAATCCTTGTAATCGGCATTGGCGAACAGCGAGAACAGCACGCCCTGGCCCACCGCCTGGCTGTCGCGCAGGTACTGGGTAATGGCGGCGGTATCGTTCAGCGCGGCGATCTTGTCCAGCTGCGGCTGCAGCGGGGTGATGCCGGCGGCCTCGATCTTGGCTTCGTCCGAACCGGTCTTCCAGATGTCACCGATCTTGGCTTCCACCGTGCCGGCCTTGGACACGCGGCCGGCATCATTGCGGCCGAGATCGATCAGCATCAGATGCTCGGCACGTTCCTTGGGATCGGCCAGCAGTTCCACTTCCAGTGCGTTGTCTTCCTCCACCGTCGCGCCGCGCGGGCGGGTGCCGGCGATCGGACGCACGGTGACTTCCCCGTCCTGCAGCCGCACCAGGATTTCCGGCGAGGAGCCGACCACCTGCACGTCGCCGGTATCGAGGAAATACATGTACGGCGAGGGATTGAGCGCACGCAGCGCGCGGTACACATCCACCGGGCGCGCCTTGAACGGCACGCTCAGGCGCTGGCTCAGCACCACCTGGAAGATGTCGCCGGCGCGGATGTATTCCTTGGACTTGTCGACCGCGGCAATGAAGCCTTCGCGGGTGAAGCCGGAGACGAAATCGTTCTCGTCCAGCACATCGCGCGTGATCGGCGCGGGGTAGCCGGCGCCGGGGGCGCGCAATGTGGCGACCAGCGCATCCAGCTTGGCCTGGGCGTGGTCCCACGCCCCGGGCTGACCCGGGTCGGCGTGCACGATCAGGTACAGGCGGCCCTTGAGATTGTCGAACACCGCCAGCTCTTCGGAGTGCAGCAGCAGGATGTCCGGCGTGCCCAACTCATCGCGGCCACGCGGCGGGGCCAGGCGCGGTTCGATATAACCGATGCACTCAAAGCCAAACCAGCCGACCAGGCCGCCGGTGAAACCCGGCAGACCGGCCAGTTTCGGCACCGAGTGGGCGCTGCGCAGCGCCTCGACCTCGGTGAACGGGTCCGCGACCTCGCGGGTTTCCACCACGGTGCCGGACTCGCTGATGGTCAGGGTATGGCCGTGGAAGGCATATACCCGGCGTGCCGGCAGGCCGATGATGGAATAGCGCCCGAAGCGTTCGCCGCCCTCGACCGATTCAAACAGATAGGTATGCGGGCCGTCGGCGAGCTTCAGATAGACCGACAGCGGCGTGTCCAGGTCGGACAGCACTTCACGGACGACGGGGATGCGGGTGTGGCCTTCAGCGGCCTGCTGCTGGAACTGCTCGAGCGTAATCAAGACGACTTTCCTTCCGGGAAACGGCGGTGGCGGGACGGACGACGGCAACAGGCCACCATCGCCACCAACGGCGAGCGGAAGAAAGGGTATGCGGGGTCGTCAGAATGGACACCCGGCGACTGTACCGCAGCCCGGCGCGGGGGGGAACCCCGTCCCGCGCCGCAGGCAGGCACGCCAGCCCCCGACGCGGCGCCCGCACTGGCGCCTCCAGCGTCAGTACAGGGGCATCGGCCGCTCGGCGGCCAACATACCGTTCAGGGTATCCAGCATCCTGACGAGGTCCACCTGCCGATGCAGACGGGTCTTCTCGAAAATGCTCTGCAGGCGGGTCCGCGCGCTTCCGACACCGATGCCGCAGATCGTGGCGGCGGCCGACAGCTCGCCTTGGTGATGCAGCGCCACGGCCAGGGTGGCTTCGGCCGGGGTCAGGCCGAAAAGCTCGCGCAGGGTGGTGGACAGCCCGGCAGACGAACGGCGCACGAGCGTGTTGACCGTCATGACAAAGCGGGCGGTACCGGTGCCGGGGATGTACTTTCCGTAAGGCCTGAGCGACGCGAAGCCTGCCAGTAGCCCATCGACATCATGCAGGGCGACGATATCCTCCCCGGGGTCCTGCGCCGGACCGCCCCGCAGCGCCAGGCGCCGGACCAGGGCATTCCAGCCTGCACGCGAGGCCGGATGTACCGGCTCCAATGCCGCCTTGCGGCGCACACGCAGGACACGACCCAGCAGCATCTCCTCCCCCCCGGCATTCACCGACACCGGCCGCAGGTTCTCATCGAGAAGCAACAGGGCCAACGTCCCTGCCTGGCGCCACGCGTCCTGCAGTGACTGGCGCAACTCGAAGGCGTTGACGAAGTGCGGTGCCAACGCTTCGCAGAGTGCCACCTCACGTGCATCGAAATCGCCCCGCCGCTCGGTTCCCACGAAGGTCAACATGGTGACCTGATCCGGCTTGCGCGAGGCACATAGCGCCACCGAGCGAAGCGTGTCGATCTGGCGCAGGAAATCCAGGTAATACCGCGTTCCGCGCATCTCCTCCAGCGTGGCCACCCGGTCGCTGACGATGACACTGCCAGCCCGCATCGTAGGCGCGGCCCGGTTGAACCAGAGGTTGTCCACCGAATACAGCGTGTCTTCGTTGAAGCGCTCCACCGTACGCGGGTCCGCCATCGCACCGGCCGCAACCAGCGCCACGTGACGCCCACCCTGCACGTCCCGCAGGGTCACGCTGCCCGAGTGGCAACCAACCGCGCGCCCGAGCCGTTCAACGAATGACTGCATCCGCTCGGGATCGGTGACCCCGGCGTACAGCTCCTCCATAAGCTCCGCTTTCACAACCACCTCCTGTGTTGTTCGTCAAGTCATGTTCACGACCTGCGTCGCTGCGCCTCTGGACGCAGATTTGCCGCCATCCCATCACCACGTCAAGGACGCCATGGCCCTCTCCGCACTGCAATCACTTTCCACCGCACTCACCCTGTCCCTGCTGCTTGTCGCCTGCAACGGCAAAGACGATGCAGCACCCCCGAGCGCCGATAACGACAGCAACACCCCTGCGGCCGAGGGTCAGGCAAGCGCAGATAAAACGGCACGCACCCCGCTTCCCCAAGCCGACCTGGCCAAGCCGCTGACTGAGTATCGCAAGTTGGATAGCGGCCAACAGGTGATGTTTCTTTATGCCGCCACGTCCAAGCTGCCGACGGATTTCGACACGATGGCCAGCCTCGCCTCGCAGGAATACCGCGGCACGGCCGATACCTTCCGCCGCAAGGACCTGATGGTGGCGCTTCGCCCGCAGCTCGAACAGGGCATCGCAGACGCGGGCCGCTCGCCGTATTTCTGGAGCGAACTGGAGGATGCCGACCTGCAGGCCTATGACTTCGAGCGGAAGGGCTTCCCGGTCGGCGAATTCAACGGCGGCAAGTATCGCTACTTCATGGACATTCCGGAGTACACCTACACCTGGGCCAACTCTGCGCAGGTTCAGCTCGCCCCGGTCGCTGACGAAGCGGTTGCCCGCGAGCTTGAAGGGCTTCGTAGCCGATGGAACAGCAAACCCCGGCTGCGGACCTACTTCTTCGTCCAGTCTGCGGATCTGAACCAGCGACGCCTCAATGCGTACGTCACGCACGTCCAGCTTCTGGACCGCAGCGGACGCGTCCTGGCGTCCTACTCGCCCGATCCGGCGGTGGCAGCGCAGCCAGCGGAAGAGGATCCGTGCGTTTCGCCGGAGGACTGCGCACGGCGTGCTTTGGGCAGCTGATCGTTTCGGAATCCACAGGGGAATCATCCATGAATCAACTCAATGAAAGCGACGTCCAGAACGCGCTGCAGCAGCGCCTCGTGCGCGAGGAAGCCGGGCGTCGCGCAACCGAAGGCCTGATGCGCACGGCCAGGACGCTGCGATGGATCGGCTGGGTCTGCGCTCTGGTGCCGATCATCGGCATCGTCGGGGTGGTGCTGTTCCTGCTCAGCACGATCCTGTGTTTCGCCTATGCGCAAAGCAAGGGGAACCCCGATGGCATCAAGCAGTTGTTGATCACCTTGGCCAGCCTGTTCGCTGCGGGCATCGTCTGGGTGCTGGTCAATCTCACCGTGCTCGGCCTGTTTGGCGCAGCCATGTCCATGCATTGAGGATCTGCACATGAACGGAATCACCTTGAAGCAGTCGCTGCTGTCGGCCGCTGCCGCGGCAGCATTGCTGGCCGGTCAGGCCGTGCCTGCCCACGCACAATCCGCCGACGCGCTCCGTCGTGAGAACGCACAGCTGCGTGCCCAGCTGGAAGCGTTGAACCAACGCTGCGGCGTGCCGGCGCCCGACGACACCGGCGCACTGGAGCGATTTGGCGATATCGAAGCGCGTCTGGATTCGATCCGGGCGGGTGAGCGGGGACGCGGCACCATGCAGGTCACGGTAACCATGACGCTGCGCAACGTGTCATCGCAACCAATGGTATTGAACTACGAACACGGCAGCTTCAACGCGACCGACAGCAATGGCTATGGCTACCGCCTTTTTGGCGGCCAGGGCAAGCACAACGTAAAAGGCATCCCTATCGCCTCCGGCAACCAGGTCGACCCAAGCTTCACCTTGTTGCCGGGTCGATCAAGCCCGGTGACGTTCATCGCGCAGAGAGTCATGAGCGAAGGACAGACGGTGGGTAACCGCTTTGACATCAGCTCCTCCTTCGGCCAGTACCAGGACCTGGGCCAGGGACGACTGCGACGGATGCAGACATTCCCCGTTTCCTTCAAGGATCGCTCAGTCACGTCGGGCGGCATCGCGACGGGTCTCGGCGGGCGCACCGATCAGACGGTTGAGAACGCGGCCGGCAGGTTGTTGGATCGCCTGTTGAAGTGAGCCGGGCCCGGCAGGCGCCACCACGCGCCCGCCGTATGCAGGGTGCCGCCCCGGCGCTGCGACTCAGGCTCTGGACAGCAGTGGGCTGTCCAGCGCCACATGCAGGTTGACCCGCCCCGGCACGCAGTCGATGCGGAAGTGCCGGGCCTGGACCGGCTCGCCATCCAGATTGAGCGTCAGCGGCTCCTCGGCCTCGATCTCCACCCACGGTGCCTGGACACGCTCGGCCACCTGCTCCAGCGCGCCGCGCTTGCCGCCCTTGACCAACGCGGCAAAGGTCGAGGCGACCTCCCCGCTCAACTCTGGGATCACCGTGATATCGAGCAGACCGTCATCAATCAGAGCCTCCGGGCACAGTACCTGCCCGCCGCCGGCCTGGCGGCCGTTGCCGATGCCCAGCGCGATGAAACCACCGGCCCACTCGAACCCCGGCGCCCGGACCCGCGCCTGGATCGGATCGATCCGGCCCAGCCGCGATACCCCGGTGACCAGGTAGGCCAGGCCGCCGAGCACTTTCTTCAAGCCCTCATCGGTCTCCACCGTGACCTCGGTGCCGAAGCCGCCACTGGCCACGTTCGCGCACCACCACACCTCGCCATCGGCATCGATGCGCAGCAGATCGACCGGGCGCGCGGGCGCGTGCGTCATCAGCTCCAGCGCCGCCAGCGGTTCATCGGGAATCTCCGCCGCGGTGGCGAAATCGTTGGCCGTGCCCAGCGGCAGCAGCCCCAGCGACGGCAATGCATCGGCGGCCTCTTCCCGGTGCGCCAGTGTCTCGGCCACCTCACTGAGGGTGCCATCACCGCCGGCCGCAATGATTGTATCGACCCCATGCGCAATCGCCTCGGCCACGTAGCGCTCGGCGTCGCCCGATTCCCAGGTCACCCGTACCTCCAGCTGCACGCCGCGCTCACGCAGCGCCGCGACCGCCTCGCGCACATCCTCATTGCCGGTGGCCTTGCCGTTGAGGATCAAACGCCAATGGGGACGGCTCATGCGGTACTTCCAGGGAGTGGGGAAGCGAAGGCTAGCAGCGGACGGCGTGGCCGCCGGTGAACGTCATCAAAGCGTCACCGATCCCCCGGAGAATGGGAGGCCATAGCAAGGAAGATGGATGGAGGCAGGATCAGCCTCCCGCTATTCCCAGGGCCGCATCAGCAATGGTGCGGTCTTTTTTTTGACCCGCCAGAAGCGCAGCCGACCAACGGTCGGCACTACCGGGCTGGGTTGGCTGCGGCAGCCGACCAACGGTCGGCTCTACGGG
>DMZT01000160.1 GCA_003484865.1 Stenotrophomonas sp. | reverse complement strand
CCGCGCAGCAGCGCCTGCAGGCGACCCTGGGCCAGCTGCAGCGCGATCCCCACGATGCCGGAAGCGCCGGGGCGCTGCGCGAGCTGGCTTCCCGCGCGGGTGACTTCGCCGAGGGCATCAGCGCATTGAATGCCCGGGTGGATGAGATGGGGCGCGGCGATGCTGGCCTGCGTGCGCAGTTGGAGGCGGCGGCTGCCACGCTGGAGGCCAGCGTCGAGGCCAGCGCGCGCCCGGTGGTGATCGCCCAGCTGCAGAAGATGCGGCGCGAGGAAAGCCTGCTGCTGCTCACCGGTGATGCGGCGCACACCGATCGTGCCAGCGAACAGAAGCTGCCGTTCGATCTGTCCCTGGCGCAGGCGCGCCTGGATGCAGAAACGCAGGAAGCGCTGCGAAGGCAGATGGAGGCGTATCAAGGGGCGCTGCTGGCCTACACCGCCGCCCGCATCGGGCTGGATGTGGAGGCGCAGTCACTGGCCGAGACCGCGGCCCAGATCGGGCCCGGGCTGCAGGCGCTGCAACAGGCGCAGACGCGGGCCTTGGCCGCGGCACGCGAGCGACAGGCCGCGCGGGCCAGCACCATGGGGGTCGTATTCGCGTTTACCCTGCTGCTGGTGGCGGTGGTGCTGATCGCCACCTTGCTGCTGGTGCTGCGCGCGGTCCGTCAACCGATCCGCGACACGCTGCGCTTTGCCGAGGACATCGCCGATGACCGGCTCGACACCGTGCTGACCATCCACAATCCGCACGATGAGATCGGCCAGCTGGCCGCGCGCCTGCGCCACATGCAGCAACGGCTGCGCGAGCGGATCGAGGCCGAGCGCGCCGTCGCGCGCGACAACACCCGCGCCCGCCAGGCGTTGGACAGTGCGCAGACCGGCGTGATGGTGCTCGACGGCGAGGGGCGGATCGGCTTCCTCAACCAGGCGCTGCTCACCGAACTGCAGCTCACGCACGCGGACTGGAGCGGCCAACCGGCGGCCGCCCTGCATCCGGCCTTCGCCAGCCTGTTGCCGAGGCTGCAGCGCGGCCAGCGTGCCAGCCGGGAGATCGAGCACGCAGGCGTCCGCTACCAGCTGGTGATCACCCCGATCGTGGAGCACGACCAGCTGCTGGGGGCGGCGGTTGAGTGGCGCAGCCGCGCGCTGGAAACCACCGTGGAGAACGAGGTGGCCGCGCTGGTCGATGCGGCCGCGCGGGGCGAACTGCATGGGCGGATCGCGGTCGAGGACAAGCAGGGCTTCGTAAAGACGCTGGCGCTGAGCATCAACCACCTGCTCGATACCTTCCAGAGCAACCTGTCCGGATTGCAGGGGCTGCTCTCGGCGTTGTCGCAGGGCGATCTGCGCGTACGCATGCAGGGCGATTTCCACGGTGTGTTCGCGCGCCTGCGTGACGATGCCAATGCCACGGTGATGCAGCTGACCGACATCGTCGCGCGCATCCAGCAGGCCTCGGTGGCGATCAACCATGCCGCCGGCGAGATCGTCGCCGGCAACCACGACCTCTCCGATCGCACCGAGCGCCAGGCGGCGCATCTGGAAGAAACCGCTTCCTCGATGGAGGAGCTCGCGGCCACGGTGCGGCAGAACGCGGATTCGGCGCAGCAGGCCAACCAGCTGGCGATACGTGCGGCCGAGGTTGCGGCCCGCGGCGGCGAATCGGTGGCGCAGGTGGTGACCACCATGGCCGATATCGCCCTGTCCTCGCGGCGGATCGGGGAGATCACCGGGGTGATCGACGGAATCGCGTTCCAGACCAACATCCTGGCCCTGAACGCCGCCGTGGAAGCGGCGCGGGCAGGGGAGCAGGGGCGCAGCTTCGCGGTGGTAGCCAGCGAAGTGCGTTTGCTGGCACAACGCAGTGCCGACGCCGCGCGCCAGATCAAGCATCTGATCGAAGCCTCGGTCGAGCGCGTTGATGCGGGTACCCGGCAGGTCGACAGCGCAGGCGCGACCATGGGCGAGATCGTCGGCAGTGTGCAGCGGGTGACATCGATCATGGCCAGCATTTCGGCCGCGTCGCAGCAGCAGACCGCGGGCATCGAGCAGGTGAGCCAGACGTTGCTGCAGATGGACGGCAGCACCCAGCAGAATGCGGCGCTGGTGGAGGAGGCCTCGGCCTCGGCGCGCGCGCTGGATCGCCAGGCCTCCCTGCTGGGCGAGGCGGTGGATGCCTTCGTCATGACTGCACCGCCGTGCGCGCGCGTGCGGGCGACGGCTTGAGCCCGGCGTCAATACCGCACTCACGGGTCTTCACCGGCAGTGAGCCGGCGCTGTGGTTCGCTATTGTTCATCCATGAAGACCTCCACGCGCCGGCCGTCGCCCTCTACTGCCCCGGATACCTTCGTGCGCGTCCGGGGCGCACGCGAACACAACCTCAAGAACGTGGATGTCGACATCCCGCGCGATGCGCTGGTGGTGTTCTCCGGCATCTCCGGCTCGGGCAAATCCTCGCTGGCGTTCGGTACGCTGTATGCCGAAGCACAGCGGCGCTACCTGGAGTCGTTGTCGCCCTATGCGCGGCGGCTGATCGACCAGGTCGGCGTGCCGGATGTGGATGCGATCGAAGGGCTGCCACCGGCGGTGGCCCTGCAGCAGCAGCGCGGCACCGCCAGCGTGCGCTCCAGCGTCGGCAGCGTGACCACGCTGTCGAGTCTGCTTCGGATGCTGTACTCGCGCGCCGGTACCTATCCGGCCAAGCAACCCATGCTGTACGCCGAAGACTTCTCGCCGAACACGCCGCAGGGCGCCTGCCCGAACTGCCACGGCCTGGGCTACGTGTATGAGGTGACTGAACAATCGATGGTGCCCGATCCGTCGCTGAGCATCCGCGAGCGCGCCATCGCCGCATGGCCGCCGGCGTGGCACGGGCAGAACCAGCGCGACATCCTGGTCACGCTGGGCTACGACGTGGATGTTCCCTGGCGCGATCTACCGAAAAAGCAGCGCGACTGGATCCTGTTCACCGAGGAACAACCGGTGGTGCCGGTGTATGCCGGCTTCACCCCGGCCGAAACCCGCGCCGCCGTGCGTCGCAAGGAGGAGCCCAGTTACATGGGCACCTTCAGCGGAGCACGCCGTTACGTACTGCATACCTTTGCCACCACGCAGAGCGCGATGATGAAAAAGCGCGTGGCGCGCTACATGATCGGCGCCGAGTGTCCGGTCTGCGATGGCCGCCGGTTGAAGCGCGAAGCGCTGTCGGTGACGTTCGCCGGCATGGATATCGGCACGTTGTCGCGGCTGCCGCTCAGTGCCATGGCGCAGGCGTTGCGTCCGGCGGCGCAGGGGCATTTCGAGGTAGCGGCCGCAACCGCCACACGCAGCCGTAGCGCCGGTCGCCAGGCCACGGCCAAGCGGGTGGCCGCCGGTGGCAACGCGCATGCGGGTGGCAGCGATGTGCGCCGCACGCCGGATCTGTCGGAGGAGAAGCGCATCGCGGCCCAGCGCATCGCGCACGATCTGGTCGAACGGATCGGCACGCTGCAGTCGCTGGGGCTGGGCTATCTGTCGATGGACCGCGCGACCCCGACGCTGTCGCCGGGCGAACTGCAGCGCCTGCGCCTGGCGACACAGATCCGCTCGAGCCTGTTCGGCGTCG
>DMZT01000161.1 GCA_003484865.1 Stenotrophomonas sp. | reverse complement strand
CGCACTTTGGAGGGCACCGGAAGGATCTATTGTCCAGATCGGATGCTTTCCCGCACCCAGTTTTGCCGCGGCATGTCTGTCGCTCTGGCGGGGGAGCGCGCGGCTGCCTCCGTGAGCACTATCCTGATGCGGTTGCGGCGGCAGTGTACAAAGCCGCCGTAAGCAAGAGGCAGGCCTGCCAGATGCTCATCCACCATGGCGACGGTTGTCTCGGACAACGGCTGGGCTGAATCAAGCAGTGCTACCACTAAAAGGATTCCCCGTTGCGACCCGAAACCCCCGCAGCGGGCGCGGACCATTATCTGTCCAAACTCATGCTCCAAAAGCAGGGGTACCGCTTCAGTGAGCGCACGATAGGCCGCGAGCTGAAGGCCTGTACTCAACATGCAAGGGTCGCCTTCCAAGCGAGGCCGAGTCACCCGGTTGCTCTGGTCCCAGCATTCACGGACGCCGCCGGCTTGCAGTGCAACGTAGAGGCCCAACTGATCCAATGCCGTTGGATAGACCATGCTTGCCTGTGTGCGGAACTGCTGTGAATGCAACGTTGCAGTGTTCATCAGCCCGTTTGCTATCTCATGGTGACCCTGCAGTTTCAGCCAGGTCACCACCTCTTTAAGCGATACCTCGATGCCATCGCCAAGCTTCCTGAGATGAAGTGCACGTTCTCGTAGACCTTTTTCACTGGCCATGTGTGAATTGCGCGCCAGTTTTAGGGCGTTTCTCTCGCCGTCATCACGAATCTGATAGCGATGATAATAGTGCGTAATGCGTGAGCCGAACAAAAGCAGCGCGATACTCGCAATGGCCATGATCATCTGCGTCGTAAACGTTGTCGCATCAAATGCCAGTGGATACGGTTTTGGCGTCGTAAGCCCAATGATGAGGTTGAGTGACGGCACGGCAATTGCCGCCCCACGCCAACCAAGAAGACAGGTAAGCGCTATCGCCGGTAGCGCCATCAACAATTGCAGGCTGCTCTTGACCGTGGCGGACTCTGCAGGAACGAGCGCAGAAGCGATCCCGGTCAATATCATCAGTGCCAGTGCGGCGATGCTCGGCGTCAGGAACCGGCCTGTCCATGCAAGTTCCGTGCGCCTACTTGCCCATAGCAGGGCAAGAGGGACGACCGTCAGAATGCCGATGAAGTCGCCCACCATGTAGCGCGCCGCGCCCGTAAGGAGGGGGACATCTGGAGTCGGCCAAAGCAAGTGCATCAAAACCAGGTTCAACGAGGTGACGGCTACGGCTGATGCTGCGCCAACCGAGAGCAACCAAGCCTGCGTGGTGGCGATCACCATTTTGCGATGCAGTCGCACGATCGTTGCCACCGTGGGCATCAGCGAGACGGAGGCGAGAATGACCCACGCCAGCCCGTACTTCTCCACCATCGGGTAACGCATCTGCGCGAAGTAGGCGTACTCACCCAGGAACAGATAGGGCCACAGTCGTGGTGGACAGAGCAGCAGTGCAGCCACGCGTATGCCGGCAGGCAGGTAGAACTGGTCGAGGGACAGCTTGCGTGCGCCCCAACAGGCAAAGGCATAGATGACGGCAAGGACAAGCCCGATCGGCTCGATGCGCAGATTCAACTGAAGTCCATTTTTCCACCATTCTCCTCGCACCGGCTCCCCCTGTTCGTGCCGTCAACATCCCTGTGTATCAATGCCGCGATCAGATTGGACGGTATATACACGCGCCGGATTATGCAATTGCGCAAGTGGTCCGGCGCGATGGCGCGCGCAGTGTATGGATTCACGCGCGGGCATGGGTCGGGGCCATGGGCGTGACACATATCTCATTTTCTTAGGAAACTCTTCACGCTCGTCGTAGGGCCCGCAGTCGAGCTGCGCCGCGGATACACAGATGACGTCCCGTGTTCGAGGCGCGCCCATCTCTGCCACTGCAGGCCTTGATATGACGCATTCTCCACACATCGTTGCGCTGTGACGCGCGTCGTGCGCAGCAGGAGATGCGCTCCCATGCCATCTGCTGGCACTCCCGGTCTGGCGCTGCCGGGAAACAGAGCGACCGCTTTCAGATGTCGCGCCGTGTCTCACTTTACCCGTGGTCGCCGAACGCCCCTTGCGCCCTCACCACAACGCATCCCGCAGCTTGTACCAGGACATCGCCGCAACCAGCAGCGGGGTTCGCAGCATGCGCCCGCCGGGGAAGGGGCGGTGCGGAATGCGTTCGAATACATCCAGGCGCTCCGCCTGGCCGGCGATGGCTTCGGCCAGCACCTGGCCCGCCAGGCCCGCTGCGGCAACACCGTGGCCCGAGAAGCCCTGCGCGAAATAGACATTCGGGGTCAGTCGGCCCCAGTGCGGGGCGCGGTTGCGGGTGATATCCACATAGCCGCCCCACACGTACTCCAGCTCCACGTCGGCCAGCTGCGGGAACACCGCGCGCATGCGCCGTGTCATCACACCGCGCAGGCCGGGCGGGGGCAGGGCGGAGTAGCTGGCCTGGCCGCCGAACAGCAGGCGGTGATCACGGCTGAGGCGGAAGTAGTCCAGTGCCCAGCTGACGTCGGCCACGGCCATGTCGTTGCGGATCAGCGATTGCGCCCGTGCTTGCCCAAGGACCGCACTGGCACCGATATAGGTGCCGACCGGCATGATCCGCGATTCCAGCTCCGGCGCGATGCCCTCCAGCCAGGCATTGCCGGCGATCACCACGTGGTCGGCGCTGACCGTGCCGTGCGCGGTGCGCAGCTGCGGCCGGGGCCCGCGGATCAGCTGCAGGACCGGGGACTGCTCGTGGATCACCGCGCCGGCCGCCTCCGCGGCACGGGCCAGGCCCTGCGCGTAGGCCAGCGGATGCAGGTGGCCGCTGTGGGGATCGAACATCGCCCCGCGATAGCGGGGGCTGTCCAGCTGCCCGCGCAGCTGTGTGCGGTCCCACCATTGCAGTGGATAGTCGTAGCGCTGGGCCAGATCGATCAGCCCGGCGCGCAGCATGCGCTCCTGGCGGGGTTTGATCGGCACGCTGGCATGGCCGTCGCGCCAATCGCACTCGATCTGGTGGCGGACGATGCGGTCACGCAGCAGGCGCATGCCATCGCGCGAGAATTCGAACAGCGCCCGCGCGTCTTCAGCGCCCACCAGATGCTCGAGCGTATCCACTTCGCAGCCGTAGCCGACGATCGCCTGACCACCGTTGCGGCCGGACGCCCCCCAGCCCACGCGGTGCGCCTCCAGCAGCACGACGCGATAACCGCGCTCGGCCAGGGTCAGGGCGGCGGACAGGCCGGTGTAGCCGGCACCCAGCACGCACACGTCGGCGCTCAGATCCCCCGTCAGCGGTTCACGTAGCGGCGCGCCCGGCACGCTGTCGGCGTACCAGCTGGGTGCATGCGCCTCGCCGGCAGCCGTCATGCCGGGCACCGGCGGGGAGAGGACAGGACAACAATCATGGACAAAGGATGCCAGCAACCGGCGCGCGGGACAGGGGTCAGTCTGTCGCAGCTACTGCCGCAGGCGTGTGAGGGGGGCGCGCACCGCCGATGCGGCGCTGTGTTGCGCGAGGTCTGCGCACGGGGGTAACGTGGCTGCAGGTCATCCGAGCATGACGCATGGTCTCGCCCCCTTGGGTCGGACTGCCCACCGACAGCACGATGCTGGGCCATCATCCCTTCGCGGCGGCGGGTGAGAAGTACGTCCGCGCGCTGGCCGAGGCGGCCGGTGTCACCCCGGTGCTGCTGCCCAGCCTGCAGCCGCCGTTGCCGGCCACGCATTGGCTGGACCGCCTGCAGGGCCTGCTGCTGACCGGCGCGGTGAGCAATATCGAACCGCATCTGTATGCCGGGCCGCCGAGCTGGCCCGGCAACCGCCATGATCCGGCGCGCGATGCGAACGCGCTCTCCCTGTTGCAGGAGGCGCTGGCCCGCGACCTGCCTGTGCTGGCGATCTGTCGGGGTTTCCAGGAATTGAACGTCGCGCTCGGTGGCAGTCTGCACCCGCGCGTGCACGCGGTGCCGGCCATGAACGATCATCGTGAAGACCCGGAGGCGCCGGTGGCGGTGCAATATGGGCCGGCGCATGCGGTGCACCTGTGTGAGGGCGGTTGGCTGGCCGGCTGGGCCGGCGCGCCCACGGCACGGGTCAATTCCGTGCACGGGCAGGGCATCGATCGCTTGGCCGAGGGCCTGCAGATCGAGGCCGTTGCTGAGGATGGCCTGATAGAAGCCGCCCGCAGCACCGCGCATCGTTTCGTGCTCGGGGTGCAGTGGCATCCGGAGTGGCGGGTGGCCGACAATTCGTTCTATCACAGCATTTTTCACGCTTTCGGCGATGCTTGTCGCCGCAACTCTCTTACAGCAGACCGGTCATGACCACCCGAACGCGTTCGCGCAAAGCCGCCGCCCCCAAGCCTGTTCCGCAGGAGAGCACGCTGCTGCGCTGGCTCAAGGACCGGCGCATCACCGAGGTGGAGTGCCTGGTGCCGGACATCACCGGCAACGCGCGCGGCAAGATCATTCCGGCCGACAAGTTCTCGCACGATTACGGCACCCGCCTGCCGGAGGGCATTTTCGCCACCACGGTCACCGGCGAGTTCCCGGACGATTACTACGAGCTGACCTCACCGTCGGATTCGGACATGATCCTGCGCCCGGATGCCGACACCGTGCGCATGGTGCCGTGGGCGACCGATCCCACCGCCCAGGTCATCCACGACTGTTTCACCAAGACCGGCGAGCCGCATGAGCTGGCCCCGCGCAACGTGCTGCGGCGCGTCCTCAATGCCTATGCCGAACTGGGCCTGCGCCCGGTGGTGGCACCGGAGCTGGAGTTCTTCCTGGTCCAGAAGAACACCGATCCGGACTTCCCGCTGCTGCCGCCGGCCGGTCGCTCCGGGCGTCCTGAAACCGCGCGCCAGTCCTACTCGATCGATGCGGTCAACGAGTTCGATCCGATCCTCGATCTGATGTACGACTACTGCGATGCGATGAAGCTGGACGTGGATACGCTGATCCATGAATCCGGCGCGGCGCAGCTGGAGGTCAACTTCACCCACGCCAATGCGATGGATCTGGCCGACCAGGTCTTCCTGTTCAAGCGCACCATGCGTGAGTCGGCCATGCGCCATGGCATCTACGCCACCTTCCTGGCCAAGCCGATGGAGAACGAGCCGGGCAGTGCGATGCATATCCACCAGAGCCTGCTGCGGATCAGCGACGGCAGCAACGTGTTCACCGGCGAGCATGGCGGTGAGGATTTCAGCCCGTTGTTCGGGCACTACCTGGCCGGCCTGCAGAAGTACGTGCCGGCGGCGATGGCGTTCTTTGCGCCAAACGTGAACTCCTACCGCCGGCTGATGTTCGGCGAGGTCTCCCCGAGCAACGTGCACTGGGGCTTCGACAACCGCACCTGCGGGCTGCGCGTGCCGCTGGATACACCAGAGAACATGCGGGTGGAAAGCCGGTTCGCCGGCTCGGATGCCAACCCCTACCTGGCCATCGCCGCCACCCTGGCCGCCGGCCTGCTCGGCATCCGCGAGCAGGGCTCCCCCACCGCGCCGATCAGCGGCAGCGCCAAGGAACTCGGCTATGACCTGCCGCGCTCGCTGGGCGAGGCGCTGGACGGGCTGGAAGGCTGCCCGGAACTGCGCGAGATGCTGGGCGAGCGCTTCTGCCGCGCCTATGTGTCGGTCAAGCGCAAAGAATACGAGACCTTCTTCCGGGTGATCAGCTCCTGGGAACGTGAGTTCCTGCTGCTCAACGTCTGACCGAGCCACCGGATCCGGCATGGCCGTGAGGGCCATGTGCTGGGAAAATGGGGGCATGCCCGGTAGGCTGGCACCCGTTGCGCCGGTCCGGCCGGTTCCCCCCAACTCGCACCTGACCTGTGGAGAGTCCGATGAAGCTGCGAATCCTCACCCTCGGCATTGCCGTATCCGTGCTGACCGCCTGTGGCGGCGGTGACAAGCAGGACGACGCCAAGGTCCTGAACGTCTACAACTACAGCGATTACATCGCCGAAGACACCATCCCGAACTTCGAAAAGGCCACCGGCACCAAGGTGACCTATGACGTGTTCGACAGTGATGAGATGGTCGAAACCAAGCTGTTGGCCGGCAACAGCGGCTACGACGTGGTGGTGCCGACGCTGAACTTCTTCGGCCGCCAGATCAAGGCCGGCGTGTTCCTGCCGCTGGACAAGAGCAAGATCCCGAACCTGGCCAACCTCGACCCGGACGTGATGAAGCGCATTGCCCAGCAGGACCCGGGCAACGAATACGGTGTGCCGTACATGATCGGCACCACCGGCATCGGCTACAACGTGGAGCTGCTCAAGCAGCGCTTCGGTGGCAGCACCGACATCGCCAACAGCTGGGATCTGGTCTTCAAGCCCGAAAACATCGCCAAGATGAAGGACTGCGGGATCACCATCCTGGATACGCCTTCGGACATGATCCCGATCGCGCTGCACTACCTGGGCGAAGATCCGCACAGCCAGGATCCGGCCACGCTGCAGAAGGCGGCCGCGCTGCTCAAGAGCATCCGCCCGTACGTGCAGAACTTCCACTCCTCGCAGTACGTGGGCTCGCTGGCCAACGGCGGCACCTGCCTGGTGGTGGGTTGGTCCGGTGACATCATCCAGGCCCGTGACCGTGCAGCTGAAGCTTCCAATGGCGTGACCGTGGCCTACTCGATCCCGCGCGAAGGTGGCCCGCAGTGGTTCGACATGCTGGCCATCCCGAAGGATGCCAAGCACCCGGAGGCCGCCTACGCCTTCATCAACTACCTGCTGGAACCGAAGGTGGCCGCGGCCAACACCAACTTCATCCATTACGCCAACCCGGTGACCGCGGCCACGCCGCTGGTGGACGAATCGATCCGCACCGACCCGACCATCTACCCGCCGGCCGATGTGGCGGCGAAGATGTTCACCTACTCGATCAACACGCCGGAGGTGGACAAGCTCTACACCCGGTTGTGGACCGAGGTGAAAACCGGGCGCTGACCGCCCCCTGCGACGCCGGCCCCGTGCCGGCGTCGTCGTTTCAGGGGGTAGGACATGACGCGGCCACCACCGGTAAAATGGCATTCTCCCCCCGTCCCGCCGCCGCTCCCGGAGCCGCTGACCATGCCATTTGAAGCCAAGCCGGAAGGCGCGGTCCTCCCGGTCCTGGAACCGGGCTACCTGTCCATCCGCGCGCTGCGCAAGGAGTTCGACGGTTTCGTCGCGCTCGACGACGTCACCCTGGACGTGCGCAAAGGCGAGATCTTCGCGCTGCTCGGTGGCTCGGGCAGCGGCAAATCGACGCTGCTGCGCTGCCTGGGCGGCTTCGAGACCCCCACCCAGGGGACCATCGACCTGGACGGCCAGCGCATCAACGCGCTGCCCCCGTACCAGCGCCCGATCAACATGATGTTCCAGTCCTATGCGCTGTTCCCGCACATGACGGTCGAGCAGAACATCGCCTTCGGCCTCAAGCAGGACGGCATGGCGCGCGATGCGATCAACCGCCGCGTCGGCGAAATGCTGGAGCTGGTGCAGCTGGGCAAGCTGGCCAAGCGCAAGCCGCACCAGCTCTCCGGTGGCCAGCAGCAGCGCGTGGCGCTGGCGCGGTCGCTGGCCAAAGGGCCCAAGCTGCTGTTGCTGGATGAACCGATGGGCGCGCTGGACAAGAAGCTGCGCTCGCAGATGCAGCTGGAGCTGGTCAACATCATCGAGACCACCGGGGTGACCTGCGTGATGGTCACCCACGATCAGGAAGAAGCCATGACCATGGCGACCCGGATCGCGGTCATGGATGCCGGCTGGATCCAGCAGGTCGGCAAGCCGGATGAAATCTACGAGCAGCCGGCCAACCGCTTCGTGGCCGAGTTCATCGGCTCGGTGAACCTGTTCGATGGCGTGCTCGATGAGGACCTGCCCGAGTACGTCACCGTGCGCACGCCGCTGTTCCCCGCACCGATCTACGTCGCCCACGGGATCACCGGTTACGAAGGCCAGCCGGTGGCGTTCGCACTACGCCCGGAAAAGGTGATGATCGGCAAGGACGAGCCGGCCGGGGATACCAACAAGGCCCAGGGCGTGATCGAGGAGATCGCCTACTTCGGCAGCCATTCGGTGTTCCATGTGCGCCTGCCGAGCGGGGCCAAGGTGCTGTCCAATTTCGCCAACTCCCAGCGCTGGGCCAGCGATGGCCTGACCTGGGGTGACACCGTCTGGGTGCACTGGCGCGACAACGATGGCGTGGTGCTGACCTCATGACCGCGACCGGCTGGAAGCGCTGGCTCCCGGGCACGCGCGCCGGCGTGATCGCCGCGCCGTACCTGTGGCTGCTGCTGTTCTTCGCGGTGCCGTTCGTGATCATCCTGATGATCTCCTTCGCGCGCACCCAGGTCGGTTCGCCGCCGTATACCTGGCTGCTGGAGTACGTGGATGGCGCGTTCTCGCTCAAGCTCAACCTCGGCAGCTACGCAGCCCTGGTCAAGGACAACCAGTACGCGCTGGCGTACCTGAGCTCGATCAAGATCGCGGTCATCTCGACCCTGCTCACGCTGCTGATCGGCTACCCGATGGCGTACGTGATCTCGCGGATGAGCCCGGCCGCGCGCAACGTGGCGATGATGCTGGTGGTGCTGCCCTCGTGGACCTCGTTCCTGATCCGGGTGTATGCCTGGATCGGCATCCTGGACCGCAACGGCCTGCTCAACCAGCTGCTGCTCAAGCTCGGCCTGATCGATGCGCCGCTGCAGATCCTGTATACCCCGACCGCCGCCTACATCGGCATCGTTTACTGCTACCTGCCGTTCATGGTGCTGCCGCTGTACGCCAACCTGGTGAAGCTGGACAACCGCCTGCTGGAAGCGGCCTACGACCTCGGCGCCAAGCCGTGGCAGGCCTTCGTGCGGATCACATTGCCGCTCTCGCGCACCGGCATCATCGCCGGCTGCATGCTGGTGATGATCCCGGCGGTAGGGGAGTTCGTGATTCCGGAAATGCTCGGCGGGCCGGATACGCTGATGATCGGCCGCGTGCTGTGGGGCGAGTTCTTCAACAACCGCGACTGGCCCACGGCCTCGGCGGTGGCGATCGTGATGCTGGCCCTGCTGCTGGTGCCGATCCTGCTGTTCAACCGCATGCAGCAGCGCGAGCTGGAAGGAAAGCTGGCATGAGCATGGTGCGCAGCAACCGCTGGCTGGGCTGGAGCCTGCTCGGGCTGGGCTTCGCCTTCCTGTACCTGCCGATCCTGTTGTTGATGGTGTACTCGTTCAACGCCTCCAAGCTGGCCACGGTATGGTCGGGCTTCTCCACGCGCTGGTACGGCGAGCTGTTCAACAACCGGCAGATCCTGGATGCGTTGTGGATCAGCCTCAAGGTCGCGTTCTGGACGGCCTGCGCGGCCACCGTGCTCGGCACGATGGCCGCGATGGTGATGACCCGCATGCGCCGCTTCCCGGGCAAGACCCTGTTCGGTGCGTTGATCACCGCACCGTTGGTGATGCCCGAAGTGATCCTGGGCTTCTCGCTGATGACCCTGCTGGTGGCGATGGGCGGCATTCCCGGCTTCCCCAGCCGCGGCGTGACCAGCATCTGGATCGCGCACGTCACCTTCACCCTGTCCTTCGTGACGGTGGTGGTGTCCTCGCGACTGCAGGAGCTGGACCGCTCGCTGGAGGAGGCCGCGATGGATCTCGGCGCGAGCCGGTTGAAGGTGTTCTTCCAGATCACCCTGCCGATCATCGCCCCGGCGCTGGTGGCCGGCTGGCTGCTGGCGTTCACGCTGTCGCTGGATGACGTGGTGATCGCCAGCTTCGTGGCCGGCCCGAACTCGACCACCCTGCCAATGAAGGTGTTCTCCTCCGTGCGGATGGGCATCAAGCCGGAGATCAATGCCCTGGCCACCTTGATGGTGCTGGCGGTGTCGATTGCGGCCGTGGTGGGCTGGTACATCACCTCCCGCGCCGAGAAGCGTCGCCAGCGCGACATGCAGATGGCGCTGCAGGACCCCGGCTGAACGTCATCCCGATCCGGCAACATCCGGATCACGGGGCGGGGCGCACACTGCGGGTCTGACTTTTGGAGACCCGCGATGACCGCTGACATCATCAATCCCGCGACCGGCCAGGTCACGTATCGCCATGAACTGCTCACCGACACGGAGGTCGAGCAGCGCCTGGCCGCTGCCGCCGAGGCGTTTCCGGCCTGGTCAGCGCGTTCGCTGCAGGAGCGCGGGGCTATGCTGCGCGCCATCGCGGCCCAGCTGCGCCAGCGCAAGGGTGACATCCAGCAGGCGATGACCACCGAGATGGGCAAGCTCAAGCTGGAAGCGCTGGGCGAGATCGAGAAATGCGCCGAGGCCTGTGAGTTCTACGCCGATCACGCGGCCGATTACCTGAAGCCGCAGCTGATCGACACCGAGGCCCAGCGCAGCTACGTGCGCTACGAGCCGATCGGCTGCGTGTTCGCGGTGATGCCATGGAACTTCCCGATCTGGCAGGTGTTCCGTTTCCTCGCGCCGGCGTTCATGGCCGGCAATGTGGCGCTGCTCAAGCACGCCAGCAACGTGCCGCAATGCGCTGACCTGATCCTGGCGGTGTGCCGCGATGGCGGCTTGCCCGAGGGCGTGTTCGACGTGCTGCATATCGACAACGACCAGGCCGCCGAGGTGCTGCGCGACAAGCGCGTCAAGGCGGTCACACTGACCGGCAGCGAGCGCGCCGGGCGGTCGATTGCGGCCAATGCCGGTGACCAGCTCAAGAAGTGCGTGATGGAACTGGGCGGCAGCGACGCCTTCGTGGTGCTGGACGATGCCGATCTCGAGAAGACGGTGGCCGCAGCAGTGAAGTCACGCTTCGACAACAGCGGGCAGACCTGCATCGCGGCCAAGCGGTTCATCGTGGTCGATGCGATCGCCGATGCGTTCGTGGAGAAGTTCGTC